>NZ_JBBGZQ010000006.1:0-200581 GCF_037572595.1 Chryseobacterium sp. MYb328
ATTAATAAATATTTAATAATCGTAACATATTATTCCATTGACAAAGTTAAATTAATTTTTGTCTACTCAATAATATAAAATATCTGATAAAATTAAGAAAACAAGGTCTTATTTTACATTAAAAAGCCTATAAAACCTTTGCTTTTCATTAAAGTAAATCTATTTTTTTAAAGGAGATGCAAAATTATGGTTTCATCAAAATATTTAAAATATGTTCTGATAGGGATTCAGACCTGTGTCAATATCATATTTTCAGTTTCCAGCGTTGTATGATTATTTTTTGTCTTGCGAAAGTAATTTTCTGTTTTTACAAGTTTTTTGATCTGTTGTCTTTATTTTTGCCGGATAACAATATCTATGAAATATTATACTGTACTGCTTTTGATTCTGTTCAGCTTTTTTGCAAAAGCACAGAAAGAATATTCTGAATTAACTGAAAAGGCATCAGAATTAATGGAGGAAGCCAAAGATGAGACCGGGTACCGAAATGCACTTGCCCTATATGAAAAAGCATTTAAAATGTATCCTGAAAATATAGACGGAGAAGGTCTGTATAATGCATCGGTATTGGCTTCAACACTGAAAAATAATGAAAAGGCATTTCAGTATCTTATCCCACTTTCTCAAATAAAAGGTGACGGAGACAATTATCCCGGCTGGAGCTATATCTTTGGTGAAAATGCTGAAAAAGAATATAAAAACCTGCTTTCAGATCCGGCATGGAATGCTTTGAAACAAAAAGCGTACGGATACAAAAAACAGTTCTATAATGAGCTACAGGAAAGGGAAACTGAGTTTTATCACACCCATAAAAGCACCCTTAGTACAGTTGAAAATCCAGAGGCTTTGTACAGAGAAATCAAAAACTTCAACCCTTATGAGCCAAAAAAGGATCGCGACTACTCTATTGCTTTCAAAATAAATGATTCTGCCACCACTTCGTTTATTATTCATCTGCCCCAAAATTATAATCCTCAAAAGAAATATTCTTTACTCTTTTTTCTTCATGGTGTGGTAAGAAATAATGAACTGATAGATTACCAGAGGGCTGATTGGAATTTAGGCGGCTGGAACAGGTATTATACAAAATATGCAGAACCGGATGATGTGATTCTGGTCTTTCCAAGGGCTAGTAAACAATATAACTGGATGTTGTCTGACCATGGTTTTTTTATGATTCCCGGAATGCTTAAACAGATCAAAAAGTCCATAAATATTGATGATAATAAAGTTTTTATATCAGGACATTCGAACGGAGCAACAGGTTCTTTTTCCTATCTGATGAAACAGCCCACACAATTTTCAGGATTTTATGGATTCAACACTTATCCAAAAGTTTTTACAGGGGGAACTTTTGTAGAGAATATTAAAAACCGCTCGTTTATTAATTTCTCAACAGATAATGATTACTACTATCCGCCCAATGCCAACGATGATTTTACAAAACTGATGAACGGAATATCTGCCGATTACAAAGAGTACCGTTATAATGGATTTCCTCATTGGTTTCCTCAATTTAATGAATCGGAACCTGCCTATCAGATTCTCTTTAAAGACCTGAAAAACCGAAAAAGAAATCCGTTTCCAAAAGAAATTTCATGGGAGTTTGATGATAACAGATATGGAAATATTGACTGGATTTCCGATATAAAACTAGATACTTTAAACAAGACAATCCGCCAGCATAAAGAACTGAACTTTACAATAAACAAATGGCTGGCTTATGATGACAAAGACAGCCTGATTGCCAAACAAGTTGATAAAAAAGCATTTGATTTTCCAAGAAAATCAGGTAAAATAAAAGCAGTATATGATCATAATGTTTTCCGGATTGAAACATCAGATATTAAATCTTTTTCAGTAAACATATCCCCTGAAGCTGTGGATCTGAAGGAAAAAGTAAAAGTATATGTCAATGGGAAATTATATTTCAGTGAGAAAGTAATATATAACCGGGAATTCATGCTGCAGAATTTTAATGATACTAAAGACAGGGAACAGATCTGGATCAATTATATCAATGTGAAAATATAAAATCTGATCCATCACCTTAAAAACAGAAAACGGGTTTTCCTTGGAAGCCCGTTTTTTATTTTGTACAGAAACAGTAAACAACTAACAAATCTTGTCATAAGACAGGCTGACTGAAGAATCATTTTAATAGCTTTATGAAATTAATTGAAAAAACATCAGATATGACGACAAGATTTGAAGCCGGGATCAATATTGCCATTAAAATTCCGAAAAACAAGTATGAAAAGACAGTTGCTTTTTACAGAGATATTTTAAAACTTACTGTAGAAGAAAAAAGGATTGATAATCCTACAATTTCCCGAACTCATGAAGTGAAGTTTGGAAATAATATTATTTGGTTAGATTGTGTAGATAATTATACCCATTCAGAAACATGGTTACAGCTGACGGTTCCTAATGTAGAAGAAGCCACAGAATATCTGCAATCAAATGGTGTAGAAACCTGTGACGAAATCGAAGAGCTTCCGGAAAACATGCACTGGATTACAGACCCCGCAGGCACCGTATTTAATCTACAACAGACGTCATAACTAGCGGTATAAAAAGAAAACACCAGTCCTAAATACACATACAGATCAATTAGGACCAGTCAATAAGTTAAAAAAATTAATCTAAAATATAGATTTTCTTTTCTTTAAGGTTAAATCCAAGTTTCTTCCCTAGCCAGTTGATACTTGTCTTCCCTTCATAGATCAATCCCTCCACAAAAAGTACATTAGGCTTCTCTACCTTCGCAAACGAATTGGAAACGGAGCTTATGCTTCCTTTGTAAAACTTATTGACAATTGAAGGATCAAATTCACTTTTCTTTTCGATAAGCTGCAGATTTTCTTTTTTAATACCCAAAGTACCCATAAGACGTTCACTAAGCCAGAAAGAATCATTGCCTGCCCCAGAGTCCAGAAGAACATTGATTTTGTAAATATCATTGACAAGAATATACGTTGAAATATCCAATGACTGGTCTGCATTAGTACTTAATTGGATATCCAACACTTTACTGCCATTTAGTTTTTCTTTAGGAAATATGATCTCCTTAGTGGTATAATCAATAATAAATTCCGTGTCATAAAACATAGGCAAAGAAATTAAGCCGTCAATTCCTTTGATTTCCATATCATGAGTAGCATACCAAATATCTTTAAATTTTTTGCCGTTAAAAATGACCTCTTTTGATTTGAAGATAGGAACGGTCATTTTTTCACCGGTAGCACGGAAAGCAGTTAGAAAGTTATAGGATTCTTTCTGAGGAAAGTTTTTGTGAAAATTTCCCAGGAACAGATTAATTCCTCCTCCGGTATCGAAAATGAAATTTCCATTTTTCCCTTCTACTTCAGCCTGCACAATAAGATGCCCTGAGGGTAATATATTTAATGGTGCTTTTTGTGCAAGTACAACAGAAGAATATAAAAATACTGATGCCGTAAGAATTGATTTTTTAATAAATGACTGATTAAACATCTGATTGTGTTATTAGTTTTGTTTCAGGTTAGTTTTGTAATATCTACTGACAAATATATAATATTACAAATCCCTTTTAAAGATATAGAACTTAAATATTGAATATTTGAAGAGTTTTTCTAATCAGGAAGACGATACAAAAAATTATTGAAATTATAATGGCTTGAGCCAGTTTAATCCTTATATAAATCTGCATCGGGCGGAAGCTACGAATATATTTTTGATAATCAACCAATTAAACATAGTATTGTTTATTTTATTTATCGTAGGTTTGTGATGTATTTATAAAACAGGCCACTGCCTTTGCTATTCTGTAATAGTTTAAAATCACAATTTTTTCTTTCAGTTTTGCTTTTTCAGCTGCCAATTTATAATCTTGATTTCAAAATAAAGTAGTAAAGGTTATAAAAGTCCTATTGTAAATAGGAGCGATATGTTATTGCAGGTTCATCAATAATACTTTAGTCTTATTGCTACAGCTAAAGCAAACCATGATAAGCCGACAAGAATATTCCTTTTTTGTTTATCACAATATACCCACTCAAATACTGATAAACAGATTTGTTTACAAACTACCGGAAGGCCGGGGAATTTTATAATGAACTTCAAGAATTTAAACCTAATCAACCCAATTATTCGTGCTGTTACAGAAGCGGGATACGCTAAGCCTACTGAAATACAGTATACTGCTATTCCTTATATTTTAGCTGGAAATGACATTATAGGATGTGCACAGACAGGAACTGGAACAACAGCGGCATTTGTTATGCCCATTTTACAGCTACTTAAAAAATATACTCCCGATCACTCAGAAATAAGAACATTAATACTTACTCCAACCAAGGAACTAGCAATACAGATTGAAAATAACTTTGGTATTTACAGTAAGTATCTGCCATTATCACAGCTTTCTATTTTTGGTGGAGTTTCAATAGGAGGTCAGCTTGCTGCCTTAAGAAAAAGAGTGGATATACTTGTCGCTACTCCCGGAAGACTTTTAGATTTGATCAATCAAAGACATATTGATTTGTCCAAAATTGAAATATTTGTTTTGGATGAGGCAGACCGAATGATTGATATGGGATTGATGAATGATGTAAAAAAAATCTTACAGTTAATTCCACGGAAAAGACAAACGCTGTTTTTTTCTTCAACTATGTCATTGAGCATAAGAAAGTTTTCTGAAACAATTCTCAGTAACCCTGTAGAAGTTATGGCTGTTCCTGTAACGTCACCGGCAAAAATGATCAGACATGTTGGAAAAGAATATGCAAAACCTGATAGGCTTTAAAATAGCCATCAGACAATTTAATAAATAAGATCTGTGAGTTACAGATTAAAATATACAATTTTTAATAATAATTACAATGCAACAAGGCACAGTAAAATTTTTCAATGAAGCAAAAGGCTTCGGATTTATTTCTCCTGCAGATGGGAGTAAGGATATATTTGTACATTCTTCAGGATTAAGTACAAAAGCAATTCGTGAAAACGACAAAGTAGTTTTTGAAGTTCAAAAAAGCGAGAAAGGTTTAAATGCTATTAACGTTAAGTTAGCATAATTGAAACCCTGATTGAAGGTATATAAATAATAACCTTGCAACCTCAGTTTCATTTTTACAAATTCAAAATCCATATACTATCAGTATTCGGACCTAATGTTTAAAAGAACATTGATGCAAGTTAGATTACTTTTTATTTTCTATAATGTTCATTTAACCTCTCACACCATGTGAGAGGTTTTTATGGGCTTAAAAATTGACTCTTTTATGGTTTAGCCTGTTTTTTGTACTGTATTTTGAATAGGATACAATTCAGAAAATATTAAAAGGCATTCGTAATGCCATTGGTATAAATATTTTTTTCACTACATGAAAAAATTACTGCAAAAACAAAGAATATAATATGATTGTTATAAATTGTTTTAACGACTATAAATCTCTGGAGGGCAAAATGATTGGTGTTTCCGGCTGGCATGAAATAAATCAGGATCAGATCGACAGATTTGCCGGTGCAACTTTAGATGATCAGTGGATCCATGTCAACAAAGACAGAGCGGAAAAGGAAAGTCCATTTAAATCCACCATAGCTCACGGTTATTTAACATTAGCCCTCATTCCCTATCTCTGGAAACAGATTGCAGAGGTACGAAATGTAAAAATGGAAATCAACTACGGAATAGAAAATCTCAGGTTCGGACAGGCTGTCCCTGTAAATAGTGAAGTGAGGCTGCAAGCCACAGTAAAATCAGTCACCAACCTTAAAGGTACAGTAAAAGCCGTTGTTGAAGCGAAATTATTGATTAAAAATCAGATTAAGCCTGCCTATACAGGTGATGTAGTTTTCCTTTATCATTTTATTGAGTAGAAAATAAAAAAATATCCTCCATTAAAGGAAGATATTTTTAAGTATATGAGAAATGATGGATTACAGTGCCTTACTGTTTAATCCTACATCAGCAACCTTTGTCAGGAGCTTATCACATTTCTTTTCTTCATTAAGTGTGGCCAGGAAATTCTTAAGACATACATTTTCTTTGAGAATCTTTGCATATGCTGCAAGGGTTCCATAGGTTGCAATTTCATAATGTTCCACCTTTTGTGCTGCTGCAATAATTCCGGCATCTCTTACAGAACCGGGCTTTGTTTCTTCCATGATGCTTTTACCTTCGTCCAATAGCCCCTGCATAGCATCACATTTTTTAGCCTGTGCTCTTTTTTTGATAGATTTAAAACACTCTTCAAGTCTTTTGACATGTATTTGTGTTTCCATCAGGTGATTCTCAATGGCTGTTTTAAGCTTTTTGTCTGTTGCATTTTTAAACATTTTTGGTAAAGCCTTTACCAATGCCTTTTCAGCCCAATAGATATCTTTCATTCCATCTTCAAACAGGTCTCTCAGTTCCTTTGCTGCATTTTTCTTTGCAGGAGTCTTCGCTGTTTTTTTAGTGGTTGCCGATTTGGCTGCAGATGTTTTTCTTGTTACTGTTTTTGTTGCCATAATATTAGATTTAGTGTGATTACTCCTATAGTTGCAATTCTGATACCACTTATTATCTTATCCCCATTTTATAGACAGAATTGGACAGGTCAGACTCAAAAAGTAGTATTTCTTAAGCTGACTAAAATGGTGTTCCTGGATAAAAGATCTTCATCCAGCTCTATCCGTTCATATGAGGTTTAAAGGCCTCCTCGGGAATTAGATTTCTGAAAGCATCTCAATTGGGATTCTCACTTTATCACAAAAATAGGCTTTACGAAATCCGTAAAGCCTAAACTTTATTTAATCCTTATGGATAAAGAGTTTTAAAAATATAATAAGATCACAAACTTCAGGTATTATATACAGCTTCTTGGAATATTACCTTCCATATTCATTGAAAGCACCTCTATCAAATGATCTTTAAACCTTATTATACTGTTTAATTCCATCTCTGATTTAGCAGGAATAACAACTGAACACACATGGGTATCTGTTTTAAACATAATCCCTTTGTATTGGCTGAAATTTTTAAAATGACATTCCCATACATCATTTGTAAGAGGTCTGGACTTATTTAAAGCCAGGAATTTAAAGTCAAGAGTTAAGCCTGTATTTAAAATTTTTGACAATGCCTCCATAGCACTCCAATGCATAAAAGCTTCTTCAGTTTCAGTGATACCAGGAAAGCAATTATGATCATCCAGCGTAACAAACTGTTTTATAAGATCTGTTTTTTTATAGTCAATTTCTTCAATATCAATTCCAACAGGATGTTCTTCTGGAAAAGCCAATGCTACACCCAGCTTAGAGCAATGTGAAATACTTACTCTTATATTTTCAGATAATCCGGTTACAACAGGAAATCCAAAAACACCATGTCCAATACTTATAGAGTTGGATTGGATATCAGGTAACAGATTCGAAATCGCCAGTTTTGCGGAGACTCTTCCTAGAATATAGCTTATCTTCCTCTTTTCAAATCTGAAATGATGATACTCTTTTTCTTCCCTTCCACTTAATAAGTATGCTAATCTGTTTAAAGATGAAAATTCTCCTGTAATGAACGCATAGCCGATAGTATATACTCGATCTTTTCTTATTAAAGGAAAATTTCCATTCACAAAATAGGGTTCCATACAATTAGCCCGGAAAATATTGAACTACTTTTTGCTTTATTTTTCCAAAAACAGAGTTCCCCTCTTGATCAAGCATTTCTATTTCAATTGTATCTCCAAATTTCATGTAAGGTGTTTCCGGAGCACCGTTCTGTATGGTTTCCAGGCATCTTACTTCTGCTAAACAACTCGAGCCATCAGGGCTACCATTATTGGCTACTGTTCCGGAACCTATGATTGTCCCGGCAGTTAGAGATCTCGTCTTTGAAACATGCTCAATTAAACGGGCAAAATCGAATGTCATATCAATTCCGGCATTGGGAGATCCTATTTTAGTTTCGTTTAATGTAGAAGTCAATGGCAAATGAACTTTTGCACCATCCCATGAAGCCCCTAATTCATCAGGAGTAACAGCAACGGGAGAAAAACTCGTCCAAGGTTTCGACTGGTAAAATCCAAATTGTTTACCCAATTCGTTTGGAATCAAATTACGCAAGGTTACATCGTTTACCAACATAACCAGCTTAATATGTTTTTGAGCCTGCTCTGTTTTTGTTCCGGCAGGAATATCATCAGTTATTACAGCAACTTCAGCTTCAAAATCGATTCCCCATTCTTCGTTTTCTACCAGAATATCATCATTGGGACCAATAAAAGCGTCCGAAGCCCCCATATAAACCAACGGATCTGTCCAAAAAGAAGCTGGCAGCTCTGCTCCCCGTGCTTTTCTTACCAATTCAACATGCGTTACATACGCACTTCCATCTACCCAGTGGTAGGCTCTTGGAATCGGTGACATAACGTGAGCTGTTGAAAACTCGAAAGTATTCTCCAATACACCCTTTTCGAGATCTTCTGCAACTTTACGTAGCTGAGGTTCTACAACATTCCAGTTATCAATTGCCTCCTGCATTGTTTTGGCTATTTCAGTTGTTTTAACGGCAGTTTTCAGATCTCTGCTGACCACAACCAATTGTCCGTCTCTACTATTTATATTATCTACTACTGTTGCAAGTTTCATTTTTTTTAGCTTTTTTATTATTTTATATACAAATTTATTATAATCTATTCTTTATCCAATCTATTATCATTCTTTTTTGCCCTATACTTCTATCTCCCTGCAGTAATTCATGACCACAGTTTTCAACAGTTTCAAACGTTTTATCAGAAGAAGTTGATTTTTCAAATAATAATTTACTTCCGGCTGGATTTGATAATTGGTCATTTAAATCATGAAATACTAAAAATGGCATTTTCATTTGATTAATTGATGGTGGAACTGTATTCATGGCACGCATTAATTCTCCCAAAAACTTCCACTTTGCCCCAATATTAGCTACAAGTGGATCATTATTATACTTTTCAATTACTGCTTTGTCTGTTGAAAGTGCCAATGCATTCAATTTGACAGAAGAACGTTTGCGTGCCAGGAGTTTTGACAGAGCAAGAACAATTTTTATCTTCAGTTTTGATGCCGCGGCATTTTGAATCAGTGATGGAGATGTTAGAATCATTCCACGGACATTGGGAGTTTTACTGCCTGTAACATATTTGTAAGTGATTAATCCTCCCATACTATGCCCCAACAAGAAGAGGGGTGTAACTGTTCCAAGGCTTTTTACAAAATGATCAAGATCATGAACATACTCATCAAATGACTGAATAGCAGTTCGTTCTCCGGTAGATTGACCATGCCCTCTCAGATCGAAAGCAAAAACAGAAATCTGATGCTGATTAAGGTATTGAGCTACCTCTTCATAGCGACCGCTATGATCAGTATATCCATGTGTGATAACCACATTTGCAATAGGTTGTTCCACTCTCCATTGCCTTGTAAATAATTCAACAGTATTGTCTGTTACCAGTTTTTTTTCTTCGTACATGTTTTTAGTTTTTTTGCAATGCGATAAGACTATCTGTTTTCTCTATGAGTTTCCTAAATCTTTTGATACAAGCTTTAGGCGTTGTTCTTAACGGATTCGTCCGTTCGCCGAGACCGGCATAGATGATACCTACCGGTTTGGATTCTTTCTGTTGCAATTGGATTGCTTTGGAAATCAGTTTTGCGTTGGTAAAGACAATAGGACCAATACCATTATTCGGTACTCCGGAGCCTATCACATAAAATTCTTTAGCCAATGGAGTAAAAATTCCGTGAACCAATGCAGGCCTATTTTCTTCAACCGGGATCACTCCAGGTTCAACGATCTGATAAGAGGGCCGGTATCCTGTAGCAAAGATGATCAAATCATATTCTTTAGCTGTACCATCCACAAACAGAACATTCTTCCCATCAAAACCTTTTATTTCAGGTTTCAGGGCAAATTTCCCGTGTTTTATGCTGTGAATAAAGCTCTCGTTGACCGTTGGAGGTTTGGTAAATAATTCATGTTTGGGTTTTGGAAGCCCATAATCACGAATATCTCCGAATATTACATTGTGAGTATGTTTGATAATGCGCTTTTTAATCCACAAAGGAACATTCATTCCAAGGTAATCTGTAATGGGCTTTTTCTTGAACATTTTCGGAATAATCCATGGAGTATCTCTCAGGCTCACATCTGTTGTTTGGGCATTCAATCCGGACTCAACAACGATATCCACTCCTGAATTTCCTGCACCTACAACCAATACATTTTTCCCTTTCAGGATTTCCGGTGTTTTGTATACTGAAGAATGCAGGATTTCACCTGTAAAGGTTCCTTCATAGTTTGGTATTACAGGAATTCTAAACAAACCGATTGCCAGAACAATTCCAGAAAACTCTTCTTCATTACCATCCCTGAACTGAATAAGCCATCGCTCATCTGGCAAACATTTGATTAATTGAATTCCGGTATTGAGCCTGAGATGTTCTTCCAATCCTTTTTGTTTTACAAAATCCTGAAGATAATCCTGAATTTGTTTCTTACTTGGGAAAACAGGGAAACTTTCCGGCATTTTAAAGTCTGGAAATTCCATGACCTTCTTAGGGGTAATGGTATGACCGCTTTCGTAGACAATGTTGTACCAGTTTCCTCCGATTTGTGAATTTGAATCGTAAACTACAAAATCAACGTCTGATTTTTTCAGTTCATTCGCCATAGCAAGACCTGAAAACCCTGCGCCAATAATGGCATATTTTTTCTTTGTTTCTTTCATATTACTTTCCTTCCCAGGGAAAACGCCCTGTTGATAGATAATTTTTAATTGTCGTCTGTACCTGATCCGATCCGGCAAGTTCTGAAATAGTATTTACTGCAAGTTGTTTGGTCTGCTCATCAATAATCCAAAGTTTTTCCAGATAATTTTTAGCACCTTTGATGGTTTGTGCTTCCAGTTTCGTCAGCCGAAGTAAGAGTTTACGTACTTCATTATCCGGGTCATTCGTTTTCACATCAATTAAGCCAAGTTCATAGGCCCGTTCACATGGGTATACCTGAGTGGTGAGTGTCATCATTAATGCTTTTTGATAGCCTATTCTCCGGATCAAATAAGGCAGTACACATGCAGGAAGCAAACCAAATAAGGCTTCTGACAGGGCAAATGTGGAACGCTCTGATGCAATAACGATATCTGATGCAGCCACCAAACCAATACCTCCTGCATTTACCCTTCCATCTACTTTGGAAACAATGATTTTACCTGTTGATGAAAATTGTTTCAATAATTCATAATATTCTTCCGAATCCCTTGAAGCCAGTTTCCCTTCAACATCAGATGTTAATGCCCTGAAATCCATTCCAGTACAAAAAATACCGTTGGCTCCTTCCAGAATAACCACTTTTATCTCTGTATTTTCTTCAATTCCGGTCAATATACTTCTCATTTCGGACAGCAAAACACTGTTTATAGAATTTTGTGCTTCCGGCCGATCTATGCGAATGGTTACAGTCCCTCCATCCTGTCTGAGTTTGACCGTAGAAAATACTGTCTGCAGAATTCCTGTCATACTGTTATACCCATTCATATTTTCTATGAAAATCTTTGATTGCTGAAAAGACCAACTTGTTTTTTCCTTTAACATGATTAAATGGTTTTGGGAAACGATTAAAATCGATTTCCAGATCTCTCAATCCGAATCGGATATCTTTGTTGGAATAGATAACTTCTTCGTATTCGTCCATTGTCATCACATAACGGTCATTCAAATGTTCTTTCAAACCATATTCTCTTAATATTTCCTGTGATTTCGGAGTCACTACTCCACTGTAAAATTCAGAGCTGCATCCTGATCCGTAAGAAAATATACCTAAGCGTTTCGGAACAGAAAAATCACCATTATCAATTGCACTGGCTAACGCAAGATGAGCTGTAGCACCCATGATATTTCCAACACGCTGACAATAATGCAATGACGGTTCAACCCGCTCTTGAAAATCAGTTTCAATTTCATTAGGTTTAGCCCGTTTGAACTTTCGCATATTGGTACGATGTGCTCCTTTCACCATTCCACCGAATGGGGTATGGAAGACCAGGTAATCAAACGAATCCTGATAATCGGCATTTTCAACTCTTTTTTGATATTCCAGGAACGTTTTCTCACAACAATCAAGATATGAAAGCAAGGATAAATCAGCATTTCCGGCTTCATGATCCGGAATTGGTCTGCAGGAATCCATCACTTCATAGCCATAGTAACCATTGGCTCCTTTATCCACTTCAAATATCAGGGGATTATCACTGATCAGCATTGCTACCGCTCCTGATCCGGAACTTGGCTCTGCATAGCCTAATTCGGAAAGGCCTTCTACTACAGACGCTCTTGTGATATCCGTTGCAATTAACAATACTTTTTTCCCGGGCGCAACCTGCGAGAAAATGAAATTAACGGCCATCTGGAATCCGGCAGTTCCTGAATAACAGGCGTTTTTCATCTCAAATAAACGACAGTTTCTGCCCAACTCCAGGTAGTGATGTACATAGGTACTGAGTGATTTACCAAAATCCAAGCCGGATTCTGTACAGGTAATCACCATATCAATGGATTCCTTTTCCTCTTTACTTAAGCGATCAATGATCGGTTTTGCAGCATTCACAGCATTTGTAACCGGATCTTCGTACGGCATAGGAACCGTTTTCTCTCTCATCAGGAGGTTTTCGAAACGTTCATTATCCAGATTTCTTCGAACGGCAAGTTCTTTTACATTAATGGCAGCAGAGCCACAATAAACGTTCATTTTTTCAATTCCTGCTCTCATTTATTTTATTTTTTAATACGATGGAGGTATTGATGCCTCCAAATCCATAACTATTGCTGATACACCAGCTCAATTGGCGTTGATCGTTAAGGGTCTTTGCCCAGTTTATATTATTTTTTACTGCAGATTCAAGATTTCGTGACTTATGTACAAATCCTTCTTTCATCTGAATGACACTTGCTACTACCTCTACCAGTCCTGCAGAAGTAATACCATGTCCAATCAGCGATTTTGTACTATTAACAAGCGCCGAATGGCATCCTGCAAGCAACAGTGCTTCGGCTTCAGTCTGATCGCCTAATGGGGATGAACTGCCATGTGAATTGACATAATCAATCTCATTACCAGATATTTCTGCCATTTTCAGAGCTTTTCCCATTGCAGCAGCTTCACCGTTCAAATCCGGGTTCGGATTTCTGTTTGCATCCAGTACTACCCCATATCCCCTGATTTCTGCTAATGATTCTGCATTCCGTTTTTGCACATGTTCTGAAGATTCAAGAATAACACATGCTGCGTTTTCTCCAAATACAAAACCTGCATGCTCTTTATCAAAAGGACGGCACAAGTGTGCAGGATCACCATTATCTTTCAGTTTTGCCATTGCACCCATCTCGGTAAATCCTACAAATTCATAAATAGATAAAGCCATCATCGGTGCAACGACAATTACTACATCATATTCACCTGTTCTGATTAAACGGCTGCCCTGTACCAATCCCATATTCCCACTTGCAGAAGCAGCTCCCAGAGTATAACCTTCTCCCTTTATTCCTATTAGTTCACTGATAGTGCCAACGATATCGGTATCCAGAAAGTTGATTCCATAGCTGGCAGACAGACTTTGAAGTTTGAGTCTGTACTTCTCCATAGTTTCAAATTGATTTCCTGCCTGAAAATTACTTCCACAGGCCACAATTGCTACACGGGAAAGATTGACCTGTGTATCATTCAAACGAGCATTACACCAGGCATCAAGTGCAGTGTAAATACCCATTTGAAATCCTTTTGAAAGATTTCTCAGGCGAATTGCTTTTTTAAAAAGCTCATCATTTGAAGGATGTTGCTGGAAATATTTTTTGATGTCTAAATCCGGATTTTGCGCTATTGGGAACCGGAACTGCTGATTTTCCAATTCCAGATTGACAGAAGTATAGTTTGCATGTCCATTCTTCAGCCCATCTGTAAACTCAGCAATTCCAACCCCAATTGGAGTCACTGCACTTATTCCTGTTATTTCAACAGAGATACTCATACACTTAGTTTAATTCCTTACGTTTTTCGGCAATCAGATCCGCCAATTCTCCGATCGTTTTTGCATTCACAAAATCAATTCTTGAAATGTCCAGTCCAATACGTTCCAGAGTCAATGTAATTAATTCTCCACGATCAAGGGAGTTTGCCCCCAGATCAACAAATGTTTCTTCGTTGGAAAATGATTGGTCTTCCAATTCAGGCATGATTTCGATTAAATTTTCACGGATTACTGTTTCTAGTTCTTCTTTCATTTTTTTTTAGTTTTAGTTGTTATATATAGTGTTTACTTTTTCTTCAAAAAAGAGGGTAGCCTCATGCATCAGTTTTTCACCAATCTGATCAACATGACGTGCCCGCCAGGGTTCTAATCCTGTTCCCTTTACCCATTGATTAAAGGCTCCTAATGCCGGGCCGGTATGAATCTGAAAATCAACTCTTCGGTCACTGAATCCATTCAAGGCACTTCTGCTGCTGAATCCAAAATACCACTTGAATACCATAGCCATTTTCTGCTTTCCATTCTTTTCTGCTTTTTCAATGTCACTGCTATTCCCTTTTGATAACTGATAATTTTTTACTTCCTGCCAGATTTCATCCAGATTTTTTTTGAAATAGGATTCTTCAAGCTGTTTCCGGATATTTACGGGAAGTTCATCCAGGCTTTCATAATGATTGTAAAGTGTATATAGCTTATTGGCTCTTGGAGAAAAGAGTACTCCTTTTTTAAGTACCTGTACCTTTGCTCCTATTTCAAACATATCGCCTGCCGGTGCATAGTCTGTATCCTGAACATTCATTTCCTGTAACAGGTCCTTGACAAGGTCGCTGGTTCCAGCCTCAACGGTACATTGATTTATGGAACCTGTAAGTACAAAATCAGCTCCCATCATAAAAGCGCAAACCACTGATTCTGGTGTTCCGATTCCTCCTGCAAGACCAATTCTGATAGGTTTTGAATAACGACTGGCAGTAGAAATCTGATCACGCAATGTTCGGATTGCAGGCAAAATAACCAATGCTCTTCCGGCATCAGTGTGCCCACCGGAATCTGCTTCTACACAGATATCCTGGCTAACCGGCACTTCTCTTGCCATTTCTGCTTCCTGTTCAGTGATCTTTCCTTCAGCGATAAGTTGTTTCAATATGCGTTCCGGAGCAGGATTCATGAATACCTCAGCCACTTCAGGTCTGGAGATTTTGGCCATGATCTGGTTATTGGAAATAATATTACCATGAGCATCTTTTCCAAGTCCTTTGACACGGAAGTATACCAACGGTTTTGTCATTTGCATAAATGCAGAAGCTTCAATATATTTTATATTTTCTTTAAGGTAAAGGTCTACCAGCTTCCATTCTGTTTCCGGATCTCCGAAATGATGCAGTAGATTAATACCGAATGATTCACCATTATTTAGAGCAGTTTTTATTTGCCTGATTCCGTTTTCAATTTCATTCAACTGTAATCCACCCGTACCATAAAATCCAAACATTTTTGCTTTTCCCAACCGGATAACCATTTCGGGAGAGGCGACTCCGCGATACATTCCACCGGCAACATAAGGTAATTTAATATTATAATCCCGGCAAAAATCTTTGCTTCCAAGAAAAACTTTCTTTTCGTTTCCTGAAAGTACAGAAGATTTATGATGAGTCAAGGGGGAACAGTTTTTTTTGATATCTGCTACCATTCTTGTAAGAATATGGCCGCCTATTTCCTTGAATTCTGTTACTTCATTCCCCATTAAAAACCGAATGGAATCTACCCATCTTACAGATTGGGCTATCTGTGATCCCAAGGTTTCTTTAACTGCTGATGTGTACCAATTGGCAGTAGTATTTGCAACTACAGGAATATGTAACGGGTTCAAATCAACCCCACTGATAAATTGCTCAAATTCCAGGGCCGCGTTTTTCATGTAACGGGAATGGAAGGGAGCACTAACCTGGAGTGGGATTGCCTGGATCTTTTGTTCTTCAAAGTAAGTCACTGCACGGCGGATATCTTCTGCCTGACCTGCAATTACAATTTGACTCGTTGTATTATAGTTGGCTATATCAATTCCATCAAAGCCACCTTCAGCGAGTAATTTTTTTAATTTTTCTGCTGAAGTACCCAAAATAGCAGCCATTCCTCCTCCTGAAGCAGCAGCCATTAAAGCTCCGCGCTTATGAACGAGTCTTAATCCTGTTTCAAAATCAAATACTCCAGACGCCAATAAGGCATTATATTCTCCAAGACTATGTCCGGCCAGGAAGTCCGGTTTGGGATTCTCTTTCAGGTATTCCCAGTAATGCATAGCACTGACAGTAAAAATTGCAGGTTGTGTATATTGGGTTTGTGCAAGCAAATCGTCTTTATCTTCCAGACATAATGCTTCCAAATCGTATCCCAGGATTTCTCTGGCTTTTATTTTTATTTCCGGATATTTTTCAAACAATCCTTTTCCCATTCCTTTGAATTGGGAACCTTGTCCCGGAAAGATTAATGCTTTTTTCATACGCTTGTAATTTTTGATGAGATGGTTACTATTTCAACTAATTTTTTCAGACTGTTTCCTTCGAAAATTGTAAAGTGATCTCCTTCCAGTTCATAATAAGTATAGGTTCCGGTAAGCCAGGCTTCCCAAGCTTTTGCATCTCTTTCAGATCCGATAAATGAACGGTCTGTTGCCACTAAAATGTGGGTATTGCTGTTCACTGGTGATAATGCCTTATAATGGGAATAAGCAACACAATTATTCCTGAACATTTCGAGGAGTTTCTGTACGGTTTCCATGGTTATTTCGGCTGGAAACAGTTTCATTTCAACTGCCTCATCCAACATTTGCTGCATGGTGCTTCCTTTTATAAGCTGCCCACCTTTCTGAAAACTAAGATCCTTCAGAAATTTTTCAAAAACTTCCGTTTCGTGAACGTTTTCCAATTGATATCCACTGGAATGGAAGTAAGAATCAATCAGGAACAGATCTTCTACCTTCTCTCCCATCAGCTCGAGCTGGCGGGCCATTTCAAACGAAATAATTCCACCGAAAGACCACCCCCCTATGCAATAAGGACCTTCGGGCTGAACGGATTTCATGTCTTTAATATAAGCTGCGGCCATTTTCACTACATCCTGAGATTCATTTCCTGTGGCATGAAATCCATATACAGGTGTTTCCGGATCCATTAAGCGAGCTAACTGGTTATAACAAAAGACGGATCCTCCGATCGGATGAACCAAAAAGAGCGGTTGACCGGCAGCACCGGCATTTCGGATGGCAACAACCGATTTTGTAGTACTCTGGCCTGAGGATTTACCGGCAATCACCTGAAGTTGGGCAGAGAAGCGGCTGTTTTGTAATAATTCGCTTAAGTCGATTTTCAATTGAAGGTTACTTTCCAGCAAAGCAGCCAATCGAATTACCAACAAAGAGTTGCCTCCCAATTCAAAGAAATCATCTGATCCTGAAATATGATTTACCTGAAGTAATTCTTTCCAAACTGTTTGAAGTGCTATGGTGAGATTTTCCGACACTGCTTCCGCGCTCGGCTCTTTCTGCTCAGCTGTTCGCGGATCAGGAAGACTTTTTCTATCGATTTTTCCATTTTGTGTAACTGGAAGATCATCGAGGGAAACAATGTATTTCGGAATCATATAGGCTTGAAGCTGAGATCGCAGCTCTTCTGTTAATTCCTGTTCATTGATAGGCTGGTTTTTAGGTACAGTATAAGCCACAAGGTAATTGTTACCAATGATATCTTTCCGTATATCAACTACAGCAGCTTTTACTTGATCGGAACGCAGTAAAGCAGCTTCTATATCCCCCATTTCAATGCGATAACCCTGTACTTTCACCTGAAAGTCTTCTCTTCCTAAAAACTCAATATCACCATTTCGCATCACACGCCCCAAATCACCCGTTTTATAAATGATTTCGTTTGTTTCCGGGTGACGGACAAATTGATTTCTGGTTTTTTCTTCATCTTCCAGATAACCTTTTGCCACTCCAATTCCACCGATATAAATATCTCCGGTAGTAAGAAAAGGACAAGGATTCATAAACTGATCAAATACATGCATGGTTTGATTGGCCAGAGCTTTTCCGTAAGGAATACTACGCAGCGTTGGATCAATCTCTTTGATTTCGTGATAAATGGACCATATAGAAGCCTCAGTTGCCCCGCCCAGACTCACTACTTTTGCATTCGGTACAAACTGCCGTATCCTTTCAGGAAGCGTTACGGGAATCCAATCCCCGCTCATCATTACCAGTTTAAGTTGTGGAATAACTTTTTTCTCCAGCAATGCATTGTATTCGATAAGCATATTCATCAATTCAGGAACAGAATTCCAGACAGTGATTTCATATTCATGAATCAGTCTTATCCAATGTCCTGGATCACGCAGCTTTTTATAATCCGGAAATACAATGGTACCTCCACAGCCAAGTATTCCGAAAATATCAAAAACAGATAAATCAAAGTAGAGAGCAGAAAGTGCCAGTACCACACTTTGATTATCCAATTCAAATCGACTGTTTATATCTATACAGGTATTGAGCGCTCCCCGGTGATCAATCATCACTCCTTTTGGGAAGCCGGTAGAACCTGAAGTAAAAATAGTGTATGCCAGGTCACTGTCTGTCAGTTCGATTTGAGGTCTTGTATCTGACTCAGATGCAAAATCGGTTTCAATATTCCAACAGCGAACGTGTTCAGGGAATGCAAATTCTTCTACCGGAACAGAAGCTGTA
Source organism: Chryseobacterium sp. MYb328 (assembly GCF_037572595.1). Taxonomy (NCBI): domain Bacteria; kingdom Pseudomonadati; phylum Bacteroidota; class Flavobacteriia; order Flavobacteriales; family Weeksellaceae; genus Chryseobacterium; species Chryseobacterium sp. MYb328. Next base: position 18,766 of record NZ_JBBGZQ010000006.1, read on the forward strand.
GTTATCACCTGGTGCACTCTGGCTTTTTCCAGAATATAATTTAATCTGCTTTCTGGCATTGTAGGATCTAATGGAAGATATGCTCCGCCGGATTTCATAATTCCAAGTGTTGCAGGAACCTGTTCCCAACCTTTGTGCATTAACACCCCTATGAGCTTATTCGGGCTGGCTCCGTTTTCTTTAAGTTTGTTTGCAATACGATTCGATAAGCGTTGTATCTCTTTATAAGTGAGTTTTACTTCTCCGTCGATTACTGCTACTTTATCTCCATATCGTTGTGTACTTTTCTCGAAAGGATCAAATAAAAAGGTTTTCGGAATTTCAGCCTCCGTTTCATTGGTATGGTTAATCAATGCTAACTGATCTTCCAATATAACAGACTCCAAAGGTGTATTCCAGTTTGCTGCAGCAAGCATACGGATGGCTTTTTCATAGGAACGTATAATATCATCAGTGACACCATTCTGGAAGTATCCGTCATCGATGTCAAATGAAAGCAGTAATGATCCGTCCGGTTCCTCACAAACCTGATGATCCATTGCAACCTGGGGAACCTGAAGGCTTGCAGAAACTCTTCTGAATGGATGCTTTTCATCGTATCCTAGGCCAAAAGCACTGGCAAAAGTTACCGGAATAGCAATTTTTCCAAGTAATCCACGTTCGATATTGAGATCTCGAATCACCTCAATCCCATTATACGACTTGTATTTCTGGTCTTCCCAGATCTGACGCGAAACGGCAGCTACTTCTGCAGAAAAGGATTGCTCTTTTCTATAATCCAGCTCTAAAACTGAAATACGGGAAAAGTTTCCAATAACCTTATTGATTTCTGCATTCGGGAATTCTCTTCCCAAGGTCATCATCGTTAATGAAAAATGTTTGCTTCGGCTGTATGTCGCCAATACTTTTGTATAAGCAGTACACAATACTGATGAAAGTGACAAATTACTTTTGCGTACTTTCTCTTTTAGAACGGAAAAGGTTTCGCGATCTATTTTTTTCTCTTTGTGTACCATTATGCCTTCATCCGTTCCATTACTGTAAGCCAGTTCAGGGCCAAGTGGTAAATCTATCAGACGGTTTTTCCAGTATGCTTTTGCCTCTTTGTACTCCTGGCTATTACGAAGCTCTTTTTGATAATCAACATAATCCCTGAATGAAATTGTTAAAGGTTCAAGAATTAAATCCGGATTTGTATAAAGATCAAATAGTTCCTTGAAAAATATCGCCACACTACTTCCGTCACATACGAGTAAGCTCAGATTAACCACCACCTGATCTTTAAGATTGGTTTTGAATACTGTGAAATCAAACAATGGCCAGCTAAGTTTATCAGGACTTGATTTTCTTTTTTCATTCACATAACTGATTACGGCTTGTTCAGTAGTTTCCTGATCCATATCAACAAGATGTCTTATTACCGTATTGTAAATCGGAATATGTTCTATCAATTGTTGCTGACCGGTCTCCAAAAACCTGGTTCTCAAAATACCATGTCGGTGAATCAACTGATTGATCGCCTGATCCAATTGTTTTACATCTATGGAATCAAATTCAAAACGAACTGTAAGATGTGCTTGCTTTCCTCCTAATTCAAGTTCTTTATTTTCTCCAACCCAATATGCCTGTTGCATATAGGACAATTCAAACGGAGTAATATTTGCAGAAATTTCGCTCACTGAATTATCAACCTGTTCTGCAGCATTATTATCTGAAGTAATGAACTGTTTAATCAGATCATCAATAGTAGTATACTGATACAGGTCTCCTGCTTCTAAAGACGTTCCAAATGCTGTATTTATTTCACGTATGATTTCCACACCATTGATGGAATCCATTCCCAATTCGCTGAATACGCTGTTATCACTGAAATCAGCGCTATTAATATGCAAACAGTTGGAAATGATGATCCTGATCGTTTTTCGTGCTTCAGAAAGGTCTATTCCTATTGTTTTTTCAAGAAAAGGGAGTTCTTTTTCTATTCCTGCAGTATGATTATCAGGAGTTTGGACAGCAGGTCCTTTTTCTGTTAATCCGGAAATATGGCTGGCCAATTGATGTGGTGTAGCAAAATGGTATAAAACGGCTCCTTCAAGATCAAGACTGAATCTGGTATTGATTTCCCTAAGGATTTCCACTCCATTAATGGAATCCATTCCAAGCTCAGTAAATACGCTGCTATCAGTGATATCTGTAGTTTGAAGATGAAGTGCTTCTGCTACAATTTCTTTCAGGAAAAACAGTATCGAAGTATCTTCATGCATTGTTTCTGATACAATTATCGCTGTATCTGCACCTATTTCTACAGCTTTCGAATTATGACCGTTCAAGTGAGCAGCAAGCAAATTGAGTGTCCCGTACTCATACAATACCGGGCCTTCAAGTTGCAGCTGCAGGGTTTCATTTATTTCCCGAAGTATCTCAACTCCGTTGATGGAATCCAATCCCAGCTCCGTAAATTGAATATCAGCGGTAATTTCAGAATCCGGAATATGAAGTATTTTTCCCACAATTCTTTGCAGGGTCCCGAACAACTGTCCTTCACTTTGATCATTCAATATTGGATTCTGAACCAGTATATTATCTGATGACAGCCTGCTCAGAGTTATTTTTATTGTTTCCGTAGAATCTGTGATTGATTTTCTTCCTGCAACTTCTACTGGTGGTATTAACTTAACTTTCCCAGGTACTGATTCTTTTTCTAGGATTACTGAGTGAACTACCGGTGTATGAGGTTTGGAAAACTGCTCGGCTATTTTCTGTTTTACTTCTGGCTGCGCAAAAGTAATTTTCTGCATTTCTACCTCCCGGGCAATATGTTCTGTTTGTTTCACAGAAAGGTCATAAGCCAGTTTCTCTTTTAAGAGCTTCAGTGCAGAAACCGGTTTTGTTGCCATTTCACGTGCAATTTTCAAAGCTTCTCCCACAACATCCATACAGATTCTCACTGATGAACCTTTTTCGCGCAATTCTTTACCACTGTACATTTTTCCGGTAAAGAGCATTTCATTTGCTATGTTGATGCCAAGTTTTTCTCCCAACAGGAAAGTAGCTCCCATTCCCGGTGTAAATCCATAATTCATGAAATTGGCGCTGTAAGTACTCTTTTCTGAAAGTAAGACTATATCACCGTATAATCCGAGAACTAGGCCGCCGCCAAATGCATGCCCCTGTATTGCTGTAATCACTGGTAAATCGAATTCCAGCAGTCCTTTATATAAAAACGGCAAATCTGTATAAGCTCCTTTATTATCGGAAAGATCTGTAAGTCCTTCCCTATCTCCACCCATTGCAAAAATGGTATCATATCCGGTCAGAATTACTACTTTCAAATCTGTTCGCTTGCTCAATTGATGGAAAGCCAGATAAAGGTCATTGACCATATCATAAGTAAACATATTTTTTGAAACTCTGGATTCCATGGCCACAACAGCAATGCCATTTTCAGGAAAAGTCGTATTTACCGTTCCTGTTGATTTCCCTTGCAGACCATTGAGGTATAGTGATTTTGAAACCGGGATAATGGCCGGTTTTATTTCAGTATCTAATTTCTTTTTGATCTCTTTATCCAGAAAGCTATCAAACCAATACCGTTTATTGTCGAATGGATACGTTGGTAAACTGATCTTATGTGGGAATTGTCCGTTATAAATCTCTAACCAGTTTATATTTGATCCGCTTACCCATTGATTTGCCAATTCATTAAATACAGAAAAAAATACTCCGGATCGAGTACCGTTTTCTGAAGAACCTACAAGGTATTTACCTGATTCTCCGGTAAGAAAAGCATTTAACTGCTTCGTCAGATCATGCAGGTTATCTGCTTCAATGACCAAACGGTGTTCCATAGCTATACGCCCTGTTTGAAGCGTGTATGCAACATCATACACAGAAAGTTCTGGGTGATCCTGAATATAAAGTTTTAGTTTTTGTGCATAATATTGTAGCTGCTTTTCGTTTTTCGCAGAAATTATTACCAATGCAGGATCGTTTGATGTATAGTTTTTTTGTACCGCCTTGTATTCCTGAACAATCATGTGTGCATTGGACCCCCCTGCACCGAAACCACTGATTCCTGCTGTTCGTAAAGTGCCGTCTTCAACAGTCCATTCTTCCAGCCTTTGCTGGACTGAAAAAGGGGTATCACCAAAACGTATCTTCCGATTAAGACTTTGGGAATGAAGAGATGGAACCAATTGTCTGTGTTTGAGCTGTAAAAGTATTTTCGTCAGTCCTGAAATCCCGGCAGCAGATTCGCAATGCCCAATATTGGACTTAATGGAACCGATTTTACAGAATTGTTTTTTTTCTGAATTAAAGGCTTTTGTCAGTCCTTCAATTTCTATTGGATCTCCCAAACTGGTTCCGGTACCATGAGCTTCAATATAACTAATTGATTCGCCGGACAAACCAGCTTTTGACAATGCAGAACTGATTACATTCGCCTGTGAAGCAGGATTAGGAATGGTATACCCATTACCTTTACCTCCGTGATTAATAGCTGTTCCAAGAATTGTTGCATAAATCTGGTCTCCGTCTTTCTGTGCATCTGAAAGTCGTTTTAATACTACTGCTCCAACTCCTTCACCCGGAACAAATCCCTGCCCGTTGCTTCCAAAACTCTCACAGCGGCCCTTCGGTGACAGGAATGTACCCTGACTCAATACCAGGTATTTATTAGGATGCAGGGTAAGGTTTACACCACCGGCAATAGCAATATCTGTATCGCCACATTTCAGATCATTACATGCCATATGAATGGCTGTTAAAGAAGATGAACACATCGTATCGACTGCCATACTCGGTCCATTGAAATCCATACAGTATGAAACCCTGTTTGCAATTCCAGCCGGATTAGCTCCTAATGCAACTCTTCCGGTTTCAGATTCCATTACAGCACCATACAGCTGATATTCTTCATACATTACCCCAACATATACACCTGTTTTGACAGCATTACGTTTACTGAAGTCTGTGTATTTGTATCCGGAATCTTCAATGGATTCCCAGGCAGTCTGAAGGAATAAACGTTCCTGCGGATCCATCCGTTCTGCTTCTCTGGGAGAAATATTGAAAAATAGCGGATCAAACTGATCGAATTCATCAATAAAACCTCCGTAAGGACAGTAATTTTTGCCAGGTTTTCCCTTCAAAGGGTCAAAAAATCTCTCATTATCCCATCGATTCAATGGGATTTCAGAAATCATATCTTTTCCTTCGGATAATACCTTCCACAATTCATCTAAAGTCTTTGCTCCTGGATATTTACCACTTACACCGATGATTGCAATAGGTTCATGAATAGATGAGGTATTCGCAGATTGTGAAGCTTGCGCTTGCCCCTGAGTGGGGTCAGAAATAGAAAGCCCCGGTTCAGAAACAAAATACTCTGAATAATTTTCTGAAAAATAGTGTGTCAGTTCGTTAATTGTTGAATACTCAAAAAATATGGTTGACGATATAACGGGAATGATGCGTTGCACTCTTTTGGTAAGTTCTCCAATCATAATAGAGTCTATTCCCAGTTCATCAAGCGGAGCATTCAGGTCCAGGCGTTTTGCATCGCATTGTAGTAATTCAGCAAACATATTGATGAGGAAATTCCCTATTTGTTTAGGCTCTAAAGAAACCTTATCCTCTTTTGAAGCATCCGCAACAATAACCATTGGTTCAGTATTTTGTACTGATAAGTAAGAAGCCAGTTCATTAATTGTTCCGTATTCAAAAAGCAGTGTTACTGAAATATCACCGTATTTTTGTGACAATTGTCTGGAAAGTGTTCCTATCATAATGGAATCAACTCCCAATTCATCAAACGGAGCATTCAGATCCAGGCGTTTTGTATCACATTGTAAAACAGAAGAAAATACGTTTTTGAGTTCTTCGAGAATGAGATTACTGTCTGAGGCAACCTGTTTCCGGGCAGATAATGTTGTAAGCTGAGTCTGAGTCTGTGTTAAACTTATTTCCTGTTCAATCCATCCATCACTATAAGCAGCAATAATTTGCTGGGAACAGCTGTTACCAGACGGATAAACAGTACTTCTTACAAAACCGGTTTCTTCCAGCGCAATGGTCCAGTTTTCAAAAGATAGTCCCGGATTATTTTTAAATCGGAGTTCTTCGTCTTCATACAACCACCATCCATCAAGAAGTCCAAAGGTCAGTGTTGTGAATAATTCCTTACGTGCAATTTCATTCATCAGTACCACACCATTTGCTTTCAACAGCTTTTTCAGTTGTGTAAGCGTATTAGTGATATCTTTTGTAGCATGCAATACGTTAGCGGCAATGATAATATCGTAAGTTCCTTCCGTAAATCCTTGTTCTAGAGGATCTTTTTCAATATTCAGAATGGATGTTCTGAATCCTGTAAAATCCGATTTAAACAGTGATTCAGCATTGAACAGAAAGCTTTTTGAAAGATCTGTAAAATGATAGTCAATGAACTCTTTTTGTGCAACCAACTTGTTCAGTACACATTTAGTTGTTCCCCCTGTTCCGGCACCAATTTCTAAAATCCGGATTTTCCCACCAGTACTGGCAACTCCAGTTTGTACCAGACCAGCTAGTAATTCATTGAAATAATCTGCTTGTTTATTGCCATTGTAAATTCCTTCTACCAATTCCAATGATCCGAGTGGAAAAATAATATCTGTAGCACGTTTCTTTCCTGTAAGAATATCTCCGTACACCGCAAAACAAAGGCTTATCAATCGGGTATACGGTTCAAAATCCGGATGATTTTTCCCGAAATCGGTAAGGTCTGAAAGCACTTTATTCATTGGCAGGATTTCACTGGAAATATGCAGATGATCTCCAGAGAAGGTCAAATATCCATTTTGAATCAGTTCTTCAATCAGCTCCGTAAACAGTCTTTCATATTTTGGTAAAATTTCCAATCGTACAGCGAGTTCACTTGCTTTATTCAATTGATTTCCATTTTCTCTCACCCCCAGATCATATAATACTGCAATCAGGCCCTGGAAAAGAATTTTCCCCATGAGATCAACAGTGTGTGTTTCAGCATTGAAACGTTGTGGTTCAGGCATATTCAATACGACCTGAGAATATTGACTTATTTGTGATATCTTTTTATTTTGATTGATTAGGCTCATTAGTTCAGAAATTTTATTGCTGCCAATTGTTTTTGTTCTCCTGCTAAAATTTGTTCAAGAATTTGCATTCCTTCTTTTGCGTTAATACTTCCCAGCCCTGACGCTGCCAGTTTTGCTCTGTATTCGTCTGTGGAAACGATTCCTACGTCTCCCCAATATCCCCAGTTGATTATATACACCGGTGTTTTTTTTCTTTCCTGTTGCAATGCATGTGCATAGCTGTCTTTGTATGTACAACCGGCTGAATAATTGCTTTGTCCCGCGGCATTTACCTGAGACTGAATGGATGAATAAAAACAAATAAAGTCCAGTGCTTCCCCCTTGAATACTTCAAAGAGATTTTGTGTAGCCAGCGACTTAGGTTCAAATGCCATTTTAAACGATTGTTCCTTCATATTTTTGATCAGGCGGTCATTTAAAACAATGGCAGAATGGAAGATTCCATTAATGTGGAGTCCCTGTTCCATAAATAACTTATGAATATTTTCTACTTCTGATTTTTTTGTAGCATCACACTGGAAGTATTCCGGTCGATTGGAAGGAGTACCAACCGAATTAATCTCTTGTTCAAGCTTAGAATCCATTCCTCTTCTTCCCAGCCAAATCACTTTGGCGTTATATTGTTTAATGAGATAATCAGATGTTACTCGTCCTATTCCTCCGGCTCCACCCAATAAAAGATAGACTCCATTCTGTTTCAGTTTGGATGAAACACCAGTATGTTGATCCAGTTGTCTCAGTTCAGATCTGAACAGAAAGCCATTTCTATAGGCTACTACTGCTCCATCTTTATTGGATGAATGAGATATCAGGGCATCCCAGTTCCATGTAGTTTCTGTTCCCAGATCAATCATTCGGATGGTCCATCCCGGCTGTTCTTTTGCTAAAGACCCGATGATTCCTACAATACCGCTTCCTTTAGGATTGACTGTATCTGTATCCAATACTTTTTGAGTATTTCTGGTAAATACTGTCAATTCTATATTTTTGGGGTTAAAAATACTTTCCTGCAGCACTTTGACTGCTCGGAAAACGGTGTACTCCATCTGCTCCAGACTGTCTTCCTGACTGTAGGCAGATTGAAGTCCATGCAAAAGATATATGTGCCCAACTCCCACCGGAACGTGATCCAGAGTATCCGCATATAACGGAACTATCCCTTTCTTCTTCAGATCTTGTGCTAAGCTATCTGATAGGATTTTATCTGTTTTTTGTCCGATAATTAAATGTTGTCCAATATTTAAAATAGGTTGTACAGATATTTTCCCTGTTTTGATTCTATTCCATTTTGGGATATATAAATGTTTCTTTCTGTTTTCTACAATTTGAGGTTTGTTTACTGCTTCATGTAATGGAAACACAGCTACGTTTTGTGCTTTTCCCAGACATAGGCCTTCTTCATCGTAGATTTCGACAGTGAATGTAGTTTTACCCTGTACGTCCAATTCTTTTCGCGCATAGGTCCAAACCCTTTCTGGCATTGAGTGGTAAAGCAATAAATCTTCAATTCCAAAAGGAAGTTTCAGAGTTGAGTTCTTGTGATCTATGCCCAGGCAAGTTTGAAAACAAGTATCTAGCTGACCCAGAACAGATTCTTCACTTGAATTTCCAATTTTTTCTGAATAGGCCCATGCCTCATTTTCACTGAAATACAGCTTTTTCATCCCGTTGAAAAGCGGACCATATTCCAATCCTATAGAAGCGAATCGTTCATAAAACTCATTATTTTCCAAGGCAAAAGGAAGTAATTTGTATTGTTCATGTTTGCGACCTGAAATAACAGGTTGTTCTGTTGAAAATGACGTGAATCCTTGCGATTTCACTTTCGTCTGACCCTGCTCTACTGTAGTAATCCGGTACTCAAACTCCTGATCTTTTTGTTTGATTTCAACCTGAAAGGTAATTGGCTCCCGCCCAATATACCCGGGATCCAACAGTTGAATGTTACGGAAACGATTAACGTCCAAATGAAATCCTTGTTTCATGGCCTCTTTTACGATCTGGAGATAATACACTCCAGGTACAATTTTCCGTCCCTGAACTTTGTGATCGTTTACCAAAGGACTGTTCGGAGCTATTGTGGTTTTGTATATCCATTCATTCAATGAAGTATTCACAGATGCTTCAATTGATTTTGTATGCACTACATCCACCCAGTGACGTTCTTTCTCAAACGGATAGGTCGGCAGACTGATCTTTTCAGGTTTTTCTCCATCAAATAAAGAAATTACTTCAATAGACTGTCCTTTTAACCAACTATTGATAATCTCCTGTAATCTTTGATTTACAATTTGTAATGAGCGCTGGTGGATACCTTGCGATTTTACATTTCCCGTTATGTAATGAACACCTGTCCCATTCAGATATTCCTGCAAAGTAACAAGCAAATCTGCTTGTGTTGAAGCAACAATAGCCAAGCGTTCAGGCATTGCTTCTCTTCCGGTTAAAAGGGTATACGATACATTATTTAAATTACGTTTTTCCTGAAGAAACTCACAATACAGTTTTACCATTTCCACCAACCGTTCCTGATTTTTTGCTGAAAATAGAAATAACCGCTCCTGATCCTGAACCGTCTTTTCCGGTAATCGTTCAAATGCCTCCAGTATCACATGGGCATTGGTGCCACTGTATCCAAAACTGCTGACAGCAGCTCTGCGGACTCCTGAATTTGGTAATTTCCATTCTCTCAATTCTGTATTCACATAAAAAGAGGTTCCATTTAACTGAATGTGCTCGTTACACTGATTATAATGCAACGACGGTGGTATCTGCTTGTTTTTCATAGAAAGGACCACCTTAAGTAAACTGGAAATTCCGGCAGCGGTAAGAGCATGCCCAATATTTGTTTTTACACTGCCTAGTGCACAGCTTTCCGGTTTGAAATTCTCACCGGAATACATTTCTTTCAGTGCTTTGATCTCAATCGGATCACCGAGTTTCGTTCCGGTTCCATGTGCTTCTACATAGGAAATACTTCCGGGATCAATATCAAAACGGTTTAATACCTGTTGAATAAGCTTTTTCTGTGAATTGGCACTTGGTGCCATAATACCATTGGTTTTTCCATCCTGATTGACTGCACTCCCTTTGATAACCGCATAAATGTTGTCTTTATCATTGATTGCCTGTTGTAACGGTTTTAGCAAAACCACCCCAACTGCTTCTCCCGGAACAAAACCATTCGCTTGATTATCAAACGTATGACATTTACCATCTTCGCTCAACATTTCCGTCTTGCTGGTAAGAATATGCATACTTTCCGTGGTCATGATATTTACACCACCGGCAATAGCCATTTCACATTCACCGTTCCGAAGACTTGAACAGGCCTGGTGAAGTGCTACCAACGAACTTGAACAGGCTGTATCAATGGCAATTGCAGGTCCCTGCAAATTCAATAAGTAAGAAATACGGGAAGCAAGCATCGAAGTGGTAACACCTGTCAATACATGATTATCCAATAATTCATTATGTTTAAAACGGTCAAAATAATCTCCCGGCCCAACCCCTACAAAGACACCACAGGCACTCTCTGAAAGACTTTCAGGTGAGTAACCTGCATCTTCAAATGTTTTCCAGACTTCTTGCAGGAATACCCGTTGCTGGGGATCCATTTTTTTTGCTTCTGCCGGAGAAATATTAAAAAAATAGGTATCAAATTTATCTTCGTCATGAATGGCTCCCATCCATTTTCCATAGGATTTGCCAGGAACCCCTCTCTCTTCAGAATAAATGTCTGCTACAGACCACTTCCTCCCCGGAACTTCAGTCACACTATCTTTTCCTGAAGCTAGGTTTTTCCAGAATTCATCAACATTATCTGCCTGTGGAAAGCGACCACTAATCCCAATAATGGCAATATCCATTGCTGAAATCTGAGGCTGATTTTCTTCGACCAACACAACGTTTTCTTTAATTGAAGTAGTTGGTGTCTCAGGTATTATTATTAATTTCTCCGGAAGCTGACCTGTGATAAAATCTGCAAGTTTCCGGATATTGAAATAATCGTATAAAATAACGGTTTCCAATGACAGATCAAATTGTTCATTGATTCCCCGTACCACTTCAACACCGCTGATAGAATCTACTCCGAAATCAATAAAAGATTCATCGATGGACAGTTCTTCAACAGGAAGGTTCAGCATCCGACTGAAAATCTGTTTCAGAGACCCGATTACATCTGAGGTGTTCTCCTGTACGGTCTCAGTCTCTTCTTTCCCTGGTGAAATAACTGGTTCTGCAGCCGGTTGAACGGGTTCTTTCTGGGAAATAACCGGAATCGTCATTGAATTCTTTTCAATAAATACCGATAAGGTTTTGATATTCGGATAATCGTACAATAATACCGCTTCCAACTGAAGATCAAATTTTTCATTGACGGACCGTATGAATTCCACTCCGCTGATGGAATCAATTCCCATATCCAGGAATGTATCATCTGCTCCAATTTCGTTTGTGTGGAGATTCAATAATGCGGCAGCACAATCTTTCAGAAAATCAATAATAGTTCCACTTTGAACGGTTACCTTCTGCTGGTCTGATTTAATATACTTTCCTTCCCTTTTCGAGTCAACCAATAGTGGTTGGGTGACCGGTTTTAGTTCACTGATGAAATCTGTTTGCCTGACATCACGAAGTGATACTTTTATGAATGGCTCAAAACTGAATGGCTTTACTCCTTTAGCAGCAATCATATCAGGATGTTCAAGTTTAACTTTTGAGTCAACCGGAGCAATCGTGGTCTTTTTCTCCGGATTTACCGCATTTGGACGATTAAACGTTGACATAATGAGGTTTCTGACTTCATCAGTATGAAATGTTTTATCGTGCATTTCCAATTCTTCTTTCACATGCAGCTGTAAATCCTGCAACATTCGGTCAGAAAGGTTTCTTTTCAAAACTTCCAAAGCAATTTTCGGTTTGGAAGCAAGCTCTTTTGCTGTCCTGATAGCTTCCTTCAGTACGTCTGCCGTAATTTTTACAGTGGCTCCTCTTTCTCTCAATTCGTTTCCACCGATCAGTCGTGCAGTGTACATCATTTCCTGAGCCAGCTGCTGACCAAGTTTCTTCGGCATGATATAGGTGGCACCCATCCCAGGGGTAAAACCGTATTTCATAAAGTTGGAACTATAAGTAGACCGTTCGTCCATGTAAACTATATCTCCATACAACCCGAAAATCAGCCCTCCACCAACAGCCATTCCCTGTATTGCTGTAATAACAGGAACTTTAAATTCAAGGAGTCCCTGATATACAAACGGTGCATCAGTATATTTTTGTTTCTTACTGGCAATTCCATTTAAAACATCCTGTGAACCACCCATGCAAAATACATTGTCATAGCCAGTCAGAATTACAACTTTCAGATCAGCCCGTTGCTCCAGTTCCGAAAATGTTTTTGTAAGACTTTTGATCAATTGATCATCAAGCATATTTTTGGTTTCGCGGGATTGCATTTTAACCATTACAATTCCGTTCCCCAATTCTTCTATTCCAATTTCATTTCCAACGACATGGTCTATCTGCAAAAACTCTTTAGTCTGAGATCCTTCGGATGTACTGATCTCCTTAATTTCGTTATACCAGCAGCGCTCACGCAGAAATGGATATCCGGGAAGCGCTATTCTCCGTACTTCGGCTGCATCGTAGAACTGTTTCCAGCTTACCGGCTGGCCCTTCAGCCAGGAATGCATAAGCGATTCCAATTCATTTGAAACCAGAAGATTTCGCCGGACAGCTATTTTTATATCTTGGTCATTAAAGGCATTTAAATCTGCCATTCCGGAAACAAACGCAGATTGTTTTCCAAGAATCACTTGCTCTAATTGTTGTTTTAAATCATTTAGAGAATCCGTTACCAAAGCGGTTCTTATGGACATTGCATCTCTTCCTACAAGTAATGTTTGAGCGATATCATGCAATGAACAATCTGAATTTTTCTGAAGAAAGGCAAACAGATTTTTCTGAATAGTCAAAAGTTGGCTTTCCGTTTTTGCTGATAGGCAGATCAATGTCTTTCCATGCTTCGGTTTCTTTGCTTCATTGTCAGCATATTCCTGCAGGATCACATGCGCATTGGCTCCGCCAAATCCAAAACTGCTCACTCCGGCTATCCTCATTTTCTGATTTACAGACTCCCAGTATTCTGTTTCTTTTGACAATCGGAACGGGCTGCTGTGTAGCTTCAATAATTCGTTTGGTTCTTTGAGTTGTGGATTTCCGCCCAATGTCTGATGCCCCAGGCACAGAATGGTTTTTATTATACCCGCAATACCAGCAGCTGCTTCCAGGTGACCAATAGAAGTTTTGACACTACCAAGTGTACAATTTGCTTGTTTTAATGGAGTATTTCCTGTCAGCTCTTCAAAAGCCATTTTAAGTGCATCTATTTCAATCGGATCACCAAGTGGTGTTCCCGTTCCATGCGCTTCAATGTAGCTGATATCATTCGGATGAAGTCCCGCTTTCTGAATGGCGTGAATAATAAGGTTTCGCTGTGCATTAGGATTCGGAGATGTCAAGGTGCTTACTTTCCCACCGTGGTTTTCGGCCACAGATTTAATGACTCCATAAATCTGATCTCCATCGCGTAAAGCGGCGGCTTTGGATTTCAGCAGTATCAATCCCATTCCTTCGGAACGAACATATCCATTGGCATTTTTATCAAATGTTTTACAACGTCCGTCTTCACTTAACATTCCAGCCTGACTGAACGACAGTGATAATTCTGGGGATAAAATAATGTTTACTCCGCCCGCTACTGCCATTGAACAATTTCCTGACTGAATACTTTCTACAGCTCTGCTAATTGCAATTAATGAACTGGAACAAGCTGTATCGACCGGAATACTCGGACCGTGAAGATCAAAAAGATAGGATATTCGGTTTACCAATACAGAATGGGTATTTCCGGTTGCATATTGTGCATATTGGTTGAGCCCTTTTTCCTTGTTGATCAGCGCTGCATAATCTGAGCTGGATACACCAATAAATACTCCGGTATCGGTTCCTTTCATTTGTTCCGGTGCAATTCCTGCGTGTTCAAATAAATGATAGACTCCTTCAATGCTAATACGGTGCTGAGGATCCATCAGCTGTGCCTCCAATGGAAGCACCCTGAAAAATTGGCGATCAAATTTATCTATATCGGAAATAAAACCTCCAAATTTTGCTTTTGTTCTTCCGCGTTCTTTCTTCTCATCACCATAGTACATTTCCCATTGCCAACGATCTTTTGGTATTTCAGTAATCAGGTCTTTGTTTTCTAAAATATTTCCCCAATAGTCTTCCAGTGTTTCTGCTCCCGGAAATCTGGCTGTCATGCCTATTATGGCAATTTCATCTTCAGAAGCCAGCAGGCTTTCTTTCAAATGTTTTTCAGATTTAATCTCCTGTGGCTCTTCCTTTTCCTCAAAAGATGTTGAGACCGGCTCCACTTGTTTAAGATTTTCAAGTTCAGAACTGTACGTTATGGCAATGTATGAAGCAAATTTTCGTATTGTATCATATTGGAAAAGCAAAGTAGGATAAAGTTCAATATTCCAATTGTCACCTAATTCGCTTGTAAGTTGAATCAAAACTGTAGAATCCAATCCAAGGTCCATAAACCCTTCATCTACTAAAATATCTGCCGGCTGAATGCTTGTTTTTTGAGCAATTTTATTACGAATCAGGCGAATGATCTCATTTTCCAACCCATGGGTCAAAGGTTTCGTTACAATTGTTTTGGGTGTAGCTTCTTCTTTTTCAAAAACGGCGGAATTGGTGTCCCCTAACCAGTAATTTTCTGATTGACGCTGAACTTTTAACGGGATTCGCTTACAATTCATTTTATCCTGAGTGGCTTTCGACAAAATGAGATGACAGTTGGTTCCCCCAAATCCGAAACTTGAGATCGCTGCAATTTTCTGTTGTACATCCCATTTTTTACGAGCAGTAATTGGATAAAACGGTGATTCATTGAATTTAAATCGCGGATGTGGCTTTTCACAATGGATGGTAGGAACGAGTTCATCATGCTGCATCTGCAGAATAATCCTGATCAATCCGGTAACACCAGCTGCAGTCATGGTATGTCCAAGATTACTTTTTACCGAACCGATTGCACAAAATCCGGTTTTATCTGTTTGCTGCTGATAGACTTCAGAAGCTGCATTAATTTCGATGGGATCTCCAAGCAGTGTTCCTGTACCATGGGCTTCATAATAGGAAATCTGATCGGGATGTATTTCAGATTTAGCCAAAGCTTCTGCAATTACCTCTTTCTGACCTTGTTTATTGGGAACAGTAACTCCCATTGTCTGTCCATCGTTATTAACTGCAGATCCCTCCACCACAGCTAAAATCCTATCTCCATCCAGCAGTGCCTGTCCATAATCTTTCAGCAGAACCAATCCACCTCCTTCTCCCAGTACAAAACCATTGGCACGTTCATCAAAAACGTAACTTTTCCCGTCAGCAGAAAGAACATTTGCCTGGCTAAATCCAACATGTCCATATTCGTCTACTATTACAGAAATACCTCCTGCAATAGCCATGTTAAGCTTACCCGAAAGAATTGCGTCACATGCCTGATGGATCGCAACCAGTGAGCTGGAACAAGCCGTATCAATTACCTGACTGGTTCCTTTCAAATCATAAAAATCTGAAACCCGGGCAGCAATCATATTACTGATGCTGTTTACAATGATATGCTGGTGTGTTCCCTCGGGAAGTAAATCATATCCATTCCTGATATAATTATTGTCTTTTGCTCCAATAAATACGCCGGTATTAGTTCCTGCCAGTTCTTCTTTTTCGAAACCTGCAGATGCCAGCAGATCGCGTGTTAGTTCCAGAACAATCCGCTGTTGCGGATCCATTGCAAGAGCTTCTTCCGGCTTTATCTTGAAATAGTGAATATCAAATGCAGCAGGGTTTTTCATGAATCCTGCTTTGTTTGAATAGGATGTTGAATTTGTTTTTGTTTCGTTATAATAGCCTTTACGAAAAGATCTGTTAACAGGAACTTCACTGATCAGATCTCTCCCGTTTTGTAGATTTTCCCAAAGTTCTTCAGTATTTTCAGATTCAGGCAAATTGCAGGAAATTCCAATAATAGCAACTCTATTGGGTTTATATGAATTAACTTGTTTGTCCGGAGTTCCTGAAACCTGAGTTTCCGGAACTGCATTTTTCTGCAGAATTTCTTCTGCTGCAACAAGTTTGTTATCTACAAGATAAGCAGCCAACTCTCCGATTGACGGATGCTGGATGACCGTAGTGGGATCCAAAACACAGTCATATGTTTCTTCCAATGCCGTGAGGAGTTTCATCATGATGATTGAATCCAGTCCATAATCTGACAAATGAGAGTCTGCATCCAAATCGGATACATTTAATTTCAGGAGATTTGCACAAATTTCCTTTAATCGGTTTATTATTACTTCTATACTCATACCAGCAATTTGTGGTTCTTCATTGGTTGTTACGGTTATGTTGTCAAGTGGGATTTTTTTAATTATTTTTTGCTGTTCACCAAAGAGAACCAGAATATGATTCAAACTGCTTTTCAAAATAGCATCCAGGGCTCCCATTCCCAAATTGGTTGGAAGAGGTTCCATTCCCCAATGTCGCTTTAAGTACTGTTCTGATGACTCGTCGATCTGCATACCACCAGAACGCCACAACGGCCAGTTTATACTCAGGGTCTGTCCGTGTCTTTCTCCGCGTTCAACTAAAATATTACGGTAATGTGTGTAATCATCCAGATAGGCATTCGCGGATGCATAATCTGACTGACCAATATTGCCCAATACGGCAGATACAGAAGAAAAATTAACAAAAAAGTCCAGGGACTCATCTTTGGTTGCCTCGTCCAGATTTATAATCCCTGAAATCTTAGGATCAAACACTGCTTTGATTTCTTCGTGGGTTTTCTGAACCAATAAACTGTCTCTGAGAACACCGGCAGCGTGAATGATTCCGGTCAGATATCCATATTCCTCTTTGATTTGGCTTATGAGTCTTTCAACAGAAACGGTATCGCATACATCGGTTTGAATGTATCTCCATGAAGGTTGATCTGACAGTAACTCCTGCTGCTTTGCATTGGCTGTTCTCCGTCCTGATAGAATAATTGTAGCTGTTGGATAATTCCTGCTGATGTGCTGGGCCAACTGAATACCTAAACCGCCAAATCCGCCTGTAATAAGGTATACCCCTTCCGGGCGAAAGGAAATGCTTCGGTTACCCGTAAGATCCACAGACCTCAGCGTACACACTGATCGGATTCCTCCTTGGTAGCGGATCTCTTTGGAAGCAGTATTGAGTTCATTTTTTAGGATCTGCACCCATTTTTCAGGAGCATTAAAATCTTCCAGTCCAAGAATTCTTCCTGTAAACCAGGAACATTCCTGCTCTGCTGATTTGATTAATCCGCGTAAAAATCCAAAGCAATGATAGTGAGAAGTTAATCCCGCAACAGTAAGATTCAATGGTGATTTGCTGGTGATACTTTTAAGAATCTCTTTCTTTACTCTTTCAAACAGATCAACAGAAGAAGATGAAGAAAGATGAAGGACTTTACAGTCCAGAGATTCCGATACTGAAGCGATAAGCTCTTCCGAAGCATCGATCAAAACAATTGTAGCGGCTGGGGATAAAGTACCATCTGCATCCGGCACAAGATTTCCCTGTTTCCAGGTACTTTGGTAGTAACTCACTGAAGCTGTTTCCGATGTGGCAGAAACCGGATCGGGGTGATTCTGGCTCACCTCTGGTTTCTCTGCGGCTAATGTTAAAGCGGAAAAACCAATTAGTGACACAAATACTTTTCCTGAATTATCAGACAGGTAAATAGAATATTCTTTCAGACGTGCTTTCGGGTTCGTCACTTCAGTATAGCACCAAACGGTCTCCGGTAATGTGCCATATATATTCAATTCCCGAAGGCTGAAAGGCAGTTCAAGCGAACCTCCTTCCGGGACAAATCCAATTCCCATACAAGTTTGTAAAGCACTGTCGAGCATTCCCGGAGAAAGAAGAAAACCGTCTTCCCGTGGTAATATTATTTGAGATACCGCACAGGTTTCTGAGCAGTACATCTCTTTGATTCCCTGAAATGTGTGACCGTAGAACAGTCCCCGACTCCGGAAACTTTCATAACTTTCTTCTGCAGAAACAACCTGTTTACATGACATCCGTGCAGCTTGCAGATCAATTGTACGTGGGATAGGTAAAATTCCTGTGTAAATGTGTCCCTGGCTATGTATTTCTTTGGTACCGGAGCTTCGAGAACCAATCTCATAAGTAATTCCTGAAACTTCTTCCATATACCCGGTTACCACATCAACTGGTTCATTATGAACGCGAATCGGGCGCATCCAAACCACATCACGTAATCCTGTCACCTGTTTTTCAAGAATGTATTCTCCTCCAAAACGGGCCAATTCAAGGTAAGCAACTCCGGGAAGGACTTTTGTTCCCTGAACCACATGGTCAGAAAGAAACTTTTCCAATCCTGTAAATCTGCTTTGAAATTCTTTTAATATTGTTTTCATCTTCTCTTATTTCACCTGATGCAACAAGGGATGCAGCTTTCCGGAATGTTTTGTTTCCATGGTTTCTTTAACAACAATTACTGGTTTCAATCCAATTGATTTAACCGGGATCCAGTGTCTGTTTTTGGCAAACGGATAATTGGGCAATTGCAACTTAACAGGTTGTTTGTTCTTGTATTGTTTCGTCCAATCCACAATGTAGCCCTCAACCCAAGCAGTTGCCAGTTCCGTCAGTTCCTGAAGCTCTCCTATTTTTTTTCCTTTTGATTTGCTTACCATTCCTTCAAATACTTTCTCAGCCTTATTTTCATAAAGATTTTCTCTCAGTTCCTCTACGTCAGAGACAACTGTTGCCCAACGGTATTTGAGTTCCTCTCTCCCAATGTGGAGTGTATAGGCCATATTTTTCAGATCAGTATGCTTATTTTCCTGAATAAAATTCAGGTAATTACTCTTCAATTGTTGAAGTGCAGACTTCGTATTGGCAGATAAACAAATCACAACCGGTTCATTTCCTGAAGAATAATCCGGTGTTTTTTTAGAATATTCCTGTACAATTACATGGGCATTTGAGCCTCCAAATCCAAAGCTGCTCACTCCTGCAATTCTCGGGTTATCGGATTTCCAGTGTTGTGTTTCTTTTACCAGTTCAAACGGACTTCCTTCCAGCTCCAGATATTCATTTGGAGAAGTAAGATGAGGATTGCCTGGCAATGTTTGATGCTGCATACTAAGAATCACTTTAAGTACACCAGCAATTCCTGCAGCGGATTCAAGGTGACCGATATTTGTTTTTACGCTTCCGAGCTTACAAAATAATTTATTCTTTATCGGTAAATTTTGAACGGCAGCAATTTCTTTAAAAGCAGCTTTTAATGCTTCCGTTTCAATCGGATCTCCAAGAGGAGTTCCGGTACCATGAGTTTCAATATAGGTTACATCCGTCAAAGAAACTCCACTTTTCAAATAGGCATTTACCAATAAATCTTTCTGTGCTTTGGGGTTCGGAGATGTTAATGTATTGGCTTTTCCGCCATGATTTTCATTACTCCCTTTAATAATTCCGAAAATGGTATCTCCATCTTCTTCTGCCTGTTTCAATGATTTCAGCAAAATAAATCCGACTCCTTCCGAACGTACATAGCCATTTGCTTTTTTGTCGAATGTTTTACATCTTCCATCTTCACTAAGCATTCCAGCCTGTGTAAATGACAATGTTAAGTCGGGAGCCAGTAAAGCATTAACTCCTCCGGCAACAGCCATAGAACAGTTTCCGGATCTGATGTTTTCAACCGCCCGGTGAATTGCAACCAACGAACTGGAGCAAGCTGTATCAATAGCCTCACTAGGACCATGCAGATCAAACAGGTAAGAAATTCGATTGGCCAAAACAGCATGAGAATATCCCGTGGAAAAATGGGCTTCACTTACTACATCTGCATGTTCTTTTAGCAGAACGGAATAATCTGTGGATGAAACCCCAACGAAAACTCCGGTATCTGTTCCTTTTAAATCTTCTGGACGAATGGCAGCATTCTCAAATAAATGATAGACCAATTCAAGTGTAATGCGTTGTTGCGGATCCATCAACTCTGCTTCATGCGGAGAAATATTAAAAAACAAGGCGTCAAATTTGTCAATGTCGGTAATGAATCCGCCATGAATTGCCTTAGTTTTATTTTTTTCTTTAAACGGGTCGCCGAAATAATTCTTCCAACTCCATCTGTCTGCAGGAATTTCCGAAATTGCATCATGTTTATTGACCAGATTTTTCCAGAAGATATCCAGATTTTTTGCTCCTGGCAGTCTCCCGGCAATACCAACAATTGCCACTTCTTCCCGTTCAATTATTTGTGAATGTATTTTTACTGTTTCTTCATTTTCTATTTCTTCCGGAATATCGAAAACTGATTCGTTTGCTTCGAAAGATGATGTATTTTCCTTTACCACATGATCGGTATGTTCTTCCAGCAGGAATGAACCTAGCTCATGAAGTGTAGGATAGTTATAGAAAATGGTAGGCATCAGATGAAGATCATAGGCTTCGTTCAGCGCATTGGAAAACTGGGTCAGTGAAATCGAGTCAAAACCAAATTCACCGAATTCAAGTTCCGTATCCATTTCTGCAGCATCCAACTTCAATATATCAGCGGCCAGCTTTAGCAGATTATTTCGAAATACTTCTTCCTGCATTGTTTTATCAATAACCGGTTTCAACACTGGTTTCTTAGAAGCAATTACAGGTTGATTATAAAATTTCTTTTCGAGAATATCCTGATCACCGTATACCAATCCCGCCACAGAACAGTTGCTTTTCAAAATAGCATCCAGAGCTTCCATTCCCAAATTGGTTGGAAGAGGTTCCATTCCCCAATGTCGCTTTAAGTACTGTTCTGAGGACTCATCGATCTGCATGCCACCAGAACGCCACAACGGCCAGTTTATACTCAGAGTCTGTCCGTGTCTTTCTCCGCGTTCAACTAAAATATTACGGTAATGTGTGTAATCATCCAGATAGGCATTCGCGGATGCATAATCTGACTGACCAATATTGCCCAATATGGCAGATACAGAAGAAAAATTAACAAAAAAGTCCAGAGATTCATCTTTGGTTGCCTCGTCCAGATTTATAATCCCTGAAATCTTAGGATCAAACACTGCTTTGATTTCTTCGTAGGTTTTCTGAACCAATAAACTGTCTCTTAGAACACCCGAAGCATGAATGAGCCCGGTCAGATATCCATATTCCTCTTTGATTTGGCTTATGAGTCTTTCAACAGAAACGGTATCGCTTACATCGGTTTGAAGGTATCTCCATGAAGGTTGATCTGACAGTAACTCCTGCTGCTTTGCATTGGCTGTTCTCCGTCCTGATAGAATAATTGTAGCTGTTGGATAATTCCTGCTGATGTGCTGGGCCAACTGGATACCTAAACCGCCAAATCCGCCTGTAATAAGGTATACCCCTTCCGGGCGAAAGGAAATACTTCGGCTATCCGTAAGATCCACAGACCTCAGCGTACACACTGATCGGATTACTCCTTGGTAGCGGATCTCTTTGGAAGCAGTATTGAGTTCATTTTTTAGGATCTGCACCCATTTTTCAGGAGCATTAAAATCTTCCAGTCCAAGAATTCTTCCTGTAAACCAGGAACATTCCTGCTCTGCTGATTTGATTAATCCGCGTAAAAATCCAAAGCAATGATAGTGAGAAGTTAATCCCGCAACAGTAAGATTCAATGGTGATTTGCTGGTGATACTTTTAAGAATCTCTTTCTTTACTCTTTCAAACAGATCAACAGAAGAAGATGAAGAAAGATGAAGGACTTTACAGTCCAGAGATTCCGATACTGAAGCGATAAGCTCTTCCGAAGCATCGATCAAAACAATTGTAGCGGCTGGGGATAAAGTACCATCTGCATCCGGCACAAGATTTTCCTGTTTCCAGGTACTTTG
The DNA here is from genome assembly GCF_037572595.1 of Chryseobacterium sp. MYb328. Classification (NCBI taxonomy): domain Bacteria; kingdom Pseudomonadati; phylum Bacteroidota; class Flavobacteriia; order Flavobacteriales; family Weeksellaceae; genus Chryseobacterium; species Chryseobacterium sp. MYb328. Next base: position 40,883 of record NZ_JBBGZQ010000006.1, read on the forward strand.
GTAGTAACTCACTGAAGCTGTTTCTGATGTGGCATCAAGATTTTTGTGGATAATTACCGGCAACTTTTCTGCAGTTTCATCCGGTTTTCTATCATTTACTTCTATCCAAAAACGCTTTTCTTTGAACTGATAAGGTGGCAATTCTATTTTTTTAACATGGGAAGAATTTAATAATTCCCAGTCTATCTGCACTCCTTTTGTCCATAAACCAGCCAATGAATTCAATTCTGAAAAACGAACTGCTGCATCAATATATGCTTTTCCAGCTTCTCCGGTAAGCAACAATTCTATCTTATCTTTTCGTGTATTTCCTTCAAAATATTTTTTCGGAGAAGAGACGTTATCCAGGTAAGCTGTCAACTGCTGCAATAAATCTTCAATTGAATCTGTAACAAAGGCTAAACGATACTGGAATTCATCTCGTCCTACCTGTAAAGTATAAGCCAGATTGTGAAGAGAAATATCGGTTCTTATATTCTCCTCTACAGCCGGCAGTTTATAAAACGCTTGTAATTCTTTTCCCCATTTGCTTTCAATATGAGTTATTAAATGAGCAACGGATGTGGTATTTATAATTTCATGCTGGAGTTGATCAATGTTCCAGTGATCTGAAAAATAGACAGCAAAAGTAACGAGGTCAAATTGCTGAATATTCAGTTCTTCAAAACTCATGTCGGGTCTGATCTCTGTTTGCAAAATGCTCAGGTGATCTGAAAACCATCGAAGTAATTCCTTCTTCAATATATAAGATAGTGCAGGTTTTCTTTGATGAGAATCTCCCAATAAAAATGCCCGTAAAGCAATAATATACTTTTTTAAACTATCTTCAGACTTGGCTGAAACGGGAACTATCAGTTTCTTTTTCTCTTTCTGAACAGGCTGCTTATTTTTATCCTGATAGGCAGTAACAAGAATATGTGCATTGGAACCACCGGCACCAAAAGAGCTTATTCCAGCTGTTAATGGATACTTTTGTCCATTTAATTGAACTTCTTCCCAATTATCACCACTCTGAGCAATAATAAACGGTGTATTTTTCAGATCAATCATCGGATTAATATCTTCCGAATGCAATGATTTGGGAATATAGCGATGCTTCATACTGTATAGCACCTTTGCAAGCCCTGCAAGTCCTGCAGCCGTTTCAGCATGACCGATATTGGTTTTTACAGAACCTATTTTACAGTATCCATTGGGTGGACTGCTGATTCCTTGTTCTGAAAACAAATCAGAAAAAGCCATTTTCATACCGTTGATTTCAATCGGGTCTCCCAATGCTGTCCCGGTTCCATGCGCTTCAATATAGCTGATGGTTCTTGGATCTATGGAGGATTTTCGGATCGTTTCTTTGATCAGTTCTGCCTGTGCAAGCGGATTCGGGGCAGTTAACGAAGCAGAGGCACCGCCATGATTTTCCGAAGAGCCCACAATTACACCGAGAATCGGGTCATTGTCTCTCTCAGCAGCACTTAACTTCTTCAAAATAACGGCTCCTACTCCATCTCCCCGAACATATCCGTTTGCCTCTTTTGAAAAAGTTTTACAACGTCCATCCTCACAGATCATTCCTGTTTTGGCATATTGAATATGCATCGTAGGATCCATCATGATATTTGCAGCTCCTGCAATTGCCATTTCACAACCTTCGTTCTGAATAGCAAGTGCAGCTCTATGAATAGCTACCAGAGAACTGGAACAAGCTGTGTCAATAACGTGACATGGTCCATTTAAATTCAACTGGAATGCGATTCTGCTTGGGCAGAAGACATGCGATGCAGCCGTCAAGGTCATGGCATCCAGCGGTAACTTCTGTAGCTTGAGCTGATAATCCATGAGATTGATTCCCAGAAACACAGCTATTTTCTTTGAAGAGAGCGAGGCTGTGCTGTAGCCTGAGCGGTAAATAGCTTTCCAGACGCTCTGCAAAAAGAGCCTGTGTTGAGGGTCCATGAGTTCTGCCTCTTTCGGTGAAATGGTAAAAAATTCAGGATCGAACTGATCAATTTCAGGAATAAATCCACCCCATCTGACATTCGTTTTATTCTCTTTCTGTGGGTTCCCAAAGTGATTTTCCCAATTCCATCGGTCAGCAGGAATACTTTCGATACAATTATCTTCATTTCTAAGATGTTCCCATAATTCCTCTGCGGAACGACTTTTTGCAAACATTCCATCTATTCCGATGATAGCAATCGGTTCATAGACTGAAGGTTTTATTTTTTCTTCTATTGCCAGGGTTTTCGTATGGTCAGTCTGTTTACTTAAAAACACTCTTCTGTATTTTTCCAGCAATGCTTTTTCTTCAGCATGTGTTTCTGCTTTCATAACAGAATCAGCCCCGGAGACCTCTCTTTCTGTTATTTCTACAGTCGATTTTCCTTCCTGGAACAATTCCGGATTTTTTTGATAAATAATTTCCGCCAATCGCTTTAAATTTCTGGCTTCAAAAAAAATGGTAGCATGCAGTTCAACAGAAAATTTGCTGCTAAGACGTTTGATAAATTCTGTAATGAGCAACGAATCCATACCATATTGAGAAACACCACTGTTTACATCAATTTTATCAAGTGGAAGCTTTATTAATGCCGACAATTGTTCGGTAAGTTCCTGTTCAATAAAAGTAAGATGCATTTCTGATGATAATGCAGTAGCTTGGTGTGCAGCAATAGTGTCAGGAGTTTTTACTTTTTCAACAAGTGATTTGCGGGCAAGTTCTATTAATTCATTCTCTAGGTAGGCTTTCATTTTACTCTGAATAGGATCCATAAAAGTGAATTAGGAGTTAGTTAACATATCGGTGTAATAATTGACTTCTTTGAGATATTTCCAGAGATCAACTTCCCATTGATGTCTGTATGAATCGAGGAAATTCCGTTGTCCCATATCCGGAATATTTTCATTTTTTGCTTCTTTGAATTGCTGAAGGCCTTTTTTCCCGGATCGGATGGCATGGATATACTCCACGCAAAAATTAGCACTCGACTCAATAAAACTTCCAAAACCTGTGGCTGAATTAATGAATCCGACAAACAGCAGATTATCCATACTTTTTGGAACCATATGAAGGAAAAAGTCGGGAACTCCATTTTTCATATCAATTAACCCTTTTTCAAGAAATGAAAAGTCACGGTCATAGCCTGTGGCGCAGATAATCAGGTCAATTTCGGTTTCTGTTCCGTCTTCGAATTGAACTATTTTCCCTTCCAGTTTACTGATATCCGGTTTTGGTTCAATGGATCCATGGCCGATATAATACAGAATCTGTGAATTCAGAATCGGATGTGCCTCTTGAATCGGGTAATCAGGTTTTGGTAATCCAAAGTCTGTTCCGTCGAACCCGGCAAGTTTAAACACCTGCTCTATGTAAGCCATTCCTTCTTCTTTTGAGTCAAATTTATTTCCAAGTGAAAGCATCCAGTCTGAAGTTGGCATTCCATTGATAAATTTCGGCTGATAATAATACCCTCTTCTGGTACTATGAAATACTGCTGCAGAATGATGAACACAATCTACCGCAATATCGCAACCTGAATTTCCGCCACCCATTACCAGAACTCGTTTACCTGCTATCTGATGAGATCCTTTATAATTCAGGGAATGAAGGACTTCTCCTGTATAATCAGAAAAATTCAATTTGGGAAATCTCCCGATACGCTGCAAACCATTGCATACAATTACAAAGTCATAATACTCGGAATGTCCATTTTCAGTATTTATCCTCCAACCATCTTCTTCTTTACGAACAGATTTTACTGCTGTATTGAATCGGGCATGCTTATAAACCCCTGAAGATCTGGCTACTTCTCTCCAATAATTGAGTACTAATTCGTGTTTGGGATAATGCGGATAACTCTCTGGCATTGGGAAATCCATCAACTGAGTAATTTTCTTTGATGAGATAAGATGAGCAGATTCATAAACCCGGCCACAAAGCTCATTTGCATTCCATACTCCGCCGAAATCGGCTCCAGCTTCGTATAAATCATATTCAATTCCGGATGTGGAAAGCTTACGCGCGATGGAAATACCGCTAGGCCCTCCGCCAATAATACAGATTTTACTCATAGTTTAATTTTGATACAAAAATTCCGTTATCATTTCTCCTTCTCTTACTCCTTTGAATGCAAATTGCATGATACCTTGAGAGTTGAATAACAGAAAGTCATAACTGTTTTTGGTTTTCTTGATTTTAAATGGCATTAGTGGATTTAAATCTCCTTTTATATTGATTTCTTCCGAAAAATAGGGAAGTAAATCTTTTGGTTCTGCTGAATAATTGACTGTCTTTGAGTTGACAGAAGCCAGTATTTTACGAATAGTCCAGAGTCCCTGAAATATGTTGAAAAGAGTTCCTGTTCTTACTTCTATTATTCCATCAAAACTATTTTTTCCTGCATGAATTTCAAGAATTCTGCAAGGGTTGTGAACGGTCTGTAATTTGCGGTTCAGCAGCTGTGAATCCAGTTGATTCAATTGTTTTTCTTCCCGGGAATTGATCTTATTATACTCATCTTCCCTATTACATTCATGCACTTCACCAAAAAACAAAGGTTTTCCGGATTTGCTGAATTCAAAATATTCTGCTTCATCTTTTCTGATGATTCTCAATGGAACCTGGTCTCCAGATTTTAAATCCATATTCTCTTCTGTCCAGAATACATTTTTCAGAATATATTGTTTACCAGAATGATTGTCCTTAAATATTCCACGAATTAATTCAGGAAATAATAACCCAAAGTCTTTGTTTATCCACCCCGCTAAATCCGGAATTAAACAATTGATCAGTTCATCAGTTAAACAGGATCTATCGTGGTTACAAATCTCATGGGATTTATAATTTTTTACTTTATCTTTTTTTGAACCAGGAATCCAATATCTTTCTTTTGCAAACGGATAAACCGGTAAATCAGTTAACCATTTAATATTTGAAGAAATATACTGTTTCCAATTAACTGTTCCTCCGGCTACCCAATATGCTGCAATTTGGTCCCAGTCAGCATTTTCCGGAAGGACTTTTGCAGTATCCGGATTTGCTTTCCCGTGAACCAATCTATTATTGGGTTTGTGATGCTCAAAATCTTCAAGTGCAGACATTAATTCTTCCTTTTCAGAAGAGATAACAGCAATTCGTTGCCCTAATTCAGCCCTTCCCATCTGCAATGTTGCAGACAGTGCCTGCAAGTCTGTATTCTCATTTTGAAGGATGTATTTTTTCAGCTTTCTGGCAAGTTCCCGTAAAGCTTCAGCAGTAACTGCGGAAAGCACAAACAATAATGGACTGGATGTATCTCTTACTTTCTGAATTCTTTCTTGTTCGATACGAGATCCAATTATTACATGAGCATTGGTTCCTCCAACACCGAAGTTGCTTACCCCGGCAAAAAGTGTATTATTTTCATTTTCAGAAACCCATTTCTGAAGATTCTGCTGTATGTAGAAAGGACCTGAGTTCAGATCTATTTTAGGATTTAACTGTTTATAGTTGATGGTAGGAGGAATTTGCCGATGCTTCATTGCCAGTAAAACCTTCAGAACACCTACTAAACCGGAGGCTGCCTCCAGATGACCAATGTTACTTTTTACAGAACCAAGTCCACAGCTATTAGGTCTTATTTCACCATTCATTTTATTAGCAACATCATTCAGTCCGTTGATTTCAATTGGATCACCCAATGATGTTCCTGTTCCATGAGCTTCCAGATAAGACAAATCACTCATCGTTAAATTTGCATTTTTTAATGCAGCAATAACCAATTCAGACTGCTGTTTAGGATTGGGAACGGTTATTCCGCTTACTCTTCCTCCGTGATTAACAGCTGATCCTTTGATCGTTCCAAGAATTTCATCGTTATCTGCCACTGCTTCACTCAGTGGTTTCAATAAGAACAAGACAGCTCCTTCAGCCCGTACATAACCATTTGCATTTTGATCAAACGTACTGCATTTTCCATCTTCACTTAACATTTTTGAAGTATAATATGAGATGGTTTTTGCACTGTTACACATCAAATGAACTCCACCAACTATGGCTTGTGTACATATTCCTGCCTGTAATGCCAAAATCGCATCATGCAGGGCAACCAATGACGACGAACAAGCCGTATCAACTGTTTTACTAGGCCCCTTTAGGTCAAAGAAATAGGAAATACGATTGGAAAGAAGTGCAGATGCGCTTCCGGTTACACTGATTCCAGATGTAGAGTTGTATGAAAGCTGTTCATAATCACTTCCGCTTGCACCGATAAATACTCCGATATCTTTTCCTCTATACCTGTCCGGATGATATGCTGCACGCTCAAAAAGCTCCCAGGATAGCTGAAGAAGCAAACGTTGTTGTGGATCCATTAATTCAGCTTCTAAGGGAGAAATAGAGAAAAAGGAAGGATCAAATTCATCCAGTCCGGTAATAAAACCTCCTTTATCTATTCCTTTATGTAAGATTTGTGGATTTATTTCTTTCGGCCATTCCCATCTTCCCTCTGGTAAAATCCCAATGACTGATTCTCCGGATTTCAAGATTTCCCAAAAAGCTTCTGCTGTATTCGCTCCGGGCAATTTGAAGCTGGTTGCTACAATAGCAATTTCGTCCTTCGTTTTTTCCTTTTCAATTTCGAATGCTTTAACTGTGTTTCCCGATCTGTTCAAAACTATATCAGCAATTTCTTCACAGTTCTGTGCTCCATAAAACTTACTAGGATTTGTATTCAAATTCAGGTCAATATTCAGTTGCTCAGAAAGTTCCATAAACAAAATAGATTCGATTCCAAGAAGAGATAAATCAGTTTTGGATGAAATGGTTACTCCTCCAAGCATTTCGGATAAAATTCCTCCAATCTTTTGAATCAATTCTGTTCTTTCTATACAGGTTCTGTTTTCTGTAAAATCTTCAATCTTTTCAGACTGCTGTACAAACGGTCTTGTTTGTTCATCTGAATGTTTCTCTATTTCCGCTGTCCATTCTTTTTTAAATTCACGAACAACAAACTGTTTGGAAATCAGTGCCCGATCTGCTTTTCGGTATATTGAAGAAGAGATTTGAATTTTATTTTTTTCCAGGAATTCATAATGATTCAGTTCATAAACCAGCTCATCTTTTGGGTTTGCATTTCCGAAATAAAAAATATCGCGGGACAAACAAACATTGGATTGGGTCCAGTCACTATCCTCAATATCCAGTATTTCGTTAAAGACCTTACGTTCACAACGGTCGTTAATCATTGGATAGGAAGCAAAATATAACAGTCCAACACCATTAATATCAGAGAATGGATCTATCTGATAAGTATATTGAGCAATACAATGAGAAGTAACTTTAAAACTGTTCCCGGCAAATGTATGCCACCACTCTGATTTATCTGTATCCGACAAATTGCTTTTCATCTGCAGAAATCCTTTGGCAAATTCAGGTAATTCTTTATGCGTTATTGTTTTTTCGTCTGCCTGCTTTACGGGAGCTGACTTTTGCAATTCTGTATTGTCTGTAGTTCTTGCAGAAAATACAGTCATTAATGAAGCCCTTATTTTATGATCTGCTCCTGTTAATTCCTGTTCTGAAAAGAACATTTTATTACCGAATCTGGAAATTTCGCTGGTAATTCGGATCGGGTCATTTTCTTTAAATGCAGATAAATCTTTATCTGATTCCCATTTTATTCTGACAAAACTGGCATAGAGACGTTCACCAGAATGATCTACAAGTTTGTCTGTAGAAATTCCCAGACTACCAGAAATCAAATTCCAGTGATGATCACCAAATTCTTTTAAGAACCAATTTTCGGAGAGACCGGTTAGGGATAAATGAGGCATCCCTAAAGTATAATCTTTACCTTGTGTAAAAAAAGTTTCTGTCATAATTTACAATATTTAGCAAATTCCTGCTCTATCAGCTGTTTCTTTGCTACCATGTATTGCCTTTTTTATAGGGTATACAGATTAAAAAAAAATATATTTTTCAGATAGAAATCTTGGTTTAATTCCAAAAATCTCATTGAAATTCTACTTTCAATTATTGTATAATTATGTAACTCCATCCTATGTTTAAAATTTAAAAATGCTCAACTTTTACTAGTTAATCTCTCAACAAAAATGATATCATGTTTACTTCTATCCTATCCCTCTTTGGAATAAAGATTATAGTAAGGTGATTTTGCTAAGTAGTGAATACTACCAATAAGTTAATTATTAAGTTCCTGGTTTTTAGATTGCCAATATAGCACCATTAAAATTCACGCACAAATGAAATAGAAATTTTATAGAAAAACATTCATAACATTGCAATAAATCAAATAATTACAACATAAATTAATAGCATTAAAAGGAAAATAATAATTAATTTCGTTTAAATAAAGAAGAGAATATATCACCGATTAAAGAAGAAACAAGGGTATATAATTGATATCCTAAGAAAAATGAGGTAACGGTTTGGGCTATGAACTGAAAGTCTAAACTTATGAGTTTTTTTCAATAACGGGTAACTAAACAGAGTGTTTCATAGTAGAGATTATGAAGCAGCAACTTTGGAATAAATATATTGTTTGTGCCAGACTAATTTAGGGAAGTAAAGGATAAATTATGTTTTGTTTTGACACTATCCAATCATTTACCTGACAGAAAATATTTTGTTCTGCCCTGGTGATGGTAAAAATGAATGTTCATCAAAATAAAAAAAGTCATTATTTCACATTATAACAAAATGATTATAAACTAGTTATTTAAACAAATAATAGATTGTATTTTAGTATTAAAATCAGTCTATATTTCACTCTTCAACAAAGTTCTGGGCTGACTTTACAACAGATATTTTACCACCAACAGAACACTGACAAGTAGAGCTGTCCAACAGCTCTTTTTTACCCTCAATTTCAAAATCAGAGGTATTGTCCCATTTAACAGGTGAAGGAGTGCAGGAAGACCTTAAAACACTGCATACTCCAAAAGGTTTGATATTACTGTTAGGTTGCTTGTCTTCCTCTGTAGCCTGTAGCTTATCTTCAATGTTCATAAAAGATTGACTGGTTACTGTGATAGGTGTTGGTACAGATCCTTTATCACATTTTAGCTGGGTGGTGTCTGTAATATGATTTGGCATTTTATCATTTTTTTGAAGTTTTCTTTTTGGGTGTCACTCCAATAATTTTTTTGATATAACTATCTAGTTCTTGAGATTCATAGAAATGTAAGCAATCTGCTACGACTGTATAACTTCTACCTGTTTCAGAATGATAAGATGATTCAAGAGTTGCTATGTCTTTAGATTGTTTTTCAGTAAATTCTCTAATTTTAGCACTTTCTTTATTAGAAATTTTACCTAAATCAATAAATAGATTTTCAGATTTATCACTTAATTGAAACTTATCGTTTAAATAAGTAGCATCTAATTTATTATTATTTACATATATACAATTACAATAAGCATATTTCTTCATATACTTAATTTTATCATCTTTTGTTTGACCATAAATTTGATTGCTGAAGATAATTAAACTTATAATTATTAATTGTAAAGTTATTATGCCTTTAGCATTGTGTATTTGTGCCCAATCAGCTTGTGAAACTTTTTTCTTACTATTCCACAATTGTGCCCATTCTGATTGTGTAAGATTGTTTTTCTTTCTGAGATTGGCTGGCATTTCAATTTTATCTAATTTTATATCAATTTCTGGTTTTCCTAGATGGTCAGACAAATATGGAGCTAATTCACGTACCCTGTACCAATAATTCAATTTATCATCACCTTTATGAACTCCTCCTATTGTTCCTTTTGCTTTATAATTTGAATTATTATTTGGTAATTTAAACCCACTGTAATTCAGACCTCTGCTCATTCTAAATGCACAAGTGTTTTCCCATGCACTATTTTGTTTCAACATACCAAGTAATCCATTTCCAATATCGGTGTATAGGGTGTTTACATCTACAGAGCTATTAGGGTAATTTTTAATCATATCTCTCCAGCTAGGTCTTAAAACCTGTACTGGTCTTGTCTGTTGGTTTCCACTTGTGGCAATAATACCTCTTCGTTGCTCTAGTAGAGTTGGTATAAAGTTATTAATATCCATGATAAGCGTGTTTATGTATTTTCCGATTCTATTTCTTCTTCTGTCATAAGTTCAAGAGTGTAAGTCTTTAAAGGCTCCTTAAAGATTACTGTTCCATCTCTGTCTACTGTTCCTGATAAAGTAAGCTCATCTAGTCCTTCTGCTAAAGGCTCTCCATCATCGGACTTTATAGTTACATCAATACCTTCTCCCTCTTCGTAGTTTCTTGTTTGAACAATAAGATTCATGTCAACAAAAAACTTGGAACCATCCATTAGAGAAGTATTTTCCTCTTCATAAGCCCAATACATTGATGCAATCTGTTTTTCTTTTGTATAATCAAACTCTCCATTTTGAGGGAGTTTATTCATTTGTGGAGCTTTGTACTCAATTTTGTCTTTAGCAGTCAATAATGAGTTTGCTCCGTACACATGCATTCTGTCCTTTGCTCCAAATTCAGTTTGTCCATCTGTATACCCAATGAGCTTTTCTTTACCATAAAGGTCTAAGTGAGCTTTTGCTGATATTTCGGTATTGGTTCCAGCATTGATGATAGTTTTCTTCCCACTGTCTTGGCTTATCTCTTGCTTAGCAATAATCTTAATGTTCTGCCCAATATTGGTATCCATGTTCTTGCCTGCCTTGGTTTCAATATTCTCTTCAATATCAAACTTTAGGTTCTTGGATTTTATTGTAATGGTTTCAGGGGCTGTAATGTTTATGTTGCTTCCCTCTGTATCAAATCTCAACTCATTACCACTCTTATCTGTCAGTAAAATACTCTCATCTTCTGTAAACACTAACCTGTGTCCACTTCTGGTTTGTAGGGATTTTACACGGTTATCCATACCACCCCCCAATCCTACACCACCATGAAACATTCCACCCATTGCAAAAGGAAAGTCTGGATTATGATATTCAAAGTTAACCATTATCTGGTCTCCAATTTCTGGAACAGCTACAAAGCCTCTGTTCTGGCTTATGGCACCTGTTCCCCCAGCATCAGGACTCATCATTCTGATAAAATGAGTGGTATCATTTAACTGCCAATCAAACTGCACCTGTATTCTTCCTTGATTTAAAGGGTCGATATTGGAAACTACAGTGGCTACCTGTGGCTCTGCTTTTGGCATCACAAAATCAGGTTTAGGCATGAAGCCTGTTCCCTCGGCTATAGCTTCAAAACTTCCCGTATAATATCCTCTTGCATCAACTTCGTGGCTCACCTCTGTTATCATCAAAGTTGTAAAGTGAGAGGTCTTGTTACTGTCCTGTTTTCTCATGTCTATATCTGCTATACAACCTACAAACAGGAAAGGAATAGTTGTGTTCCCAGATACAGTAAAAACTTCTACAGCTTTACTTCCTCTTGCACTTCTTTGGGAATCATCCACATCCAAAAATATATTGGCATTAATAGGGGTGGGAGTCAGTGAACGGGTTTTAAAAATATTTTTATTCAGCTCATAGGCTTTGGATGATAGGTCTCCTAAATGCTTTATAGCATTGTCAGAACCATTCATTTTAGCATGACTGCTGCTGTTATAACCAAAGTATTCGGGTTTTGTATGAACTGCTTTTAACTCTACCTGTACATCTGTAATATTACTTCCATAAATAAGTTGGAGAGGTTTTTCAGTTGGAGGTGGAAGTTTTCCAAAATGTAAAACATACCCATCATAGTAAAATTGCTCTCCATAGGCTTCTGCTAATCTTGTCAGGTAATTATAATGAGTTTCACAATATTGAGCACTATAGTTAATATAGCCTTTATTTTGGGTGTCTATTCTAAAATCAAATTGAGTTGTTCCCAATGTCTCTTTAATGATGTTGTCAGCAATGACAGAAGTGTTGACGGTCTGACTGCCTCCAAAACTTTGAGTATGGGGTGCAGAATCCATTAGTATAGTTGGACTGCAGCCTTTGAGTACAATATTTCCTAGGCTCATTTTTTCCTGACTGAATGCCACTTTTGTAACCACACCAACAAATGTTCTTTCGGGGCTTTCGTTTTCAGCATCTTTATATTTAAAAGTAACGGTCAGACGTTTCCCCAGAAACTGCTGTGCCTGTTCTAAATTATAGCTCTGTCTTTCATCAAGAGAGTCATGTGCTAAAGTAAGCTCAAAGTAATGGTGTTTCCTGGCACTCTGCTGTAAACGGAAGTGTTTAAAGTGACTGATAAGTTTTCCATTAACCACAACATCAAGCTTGACCACACGGTTAATACCTGCTATATGGTTCTCGGAAATCCTCTCAGAATTTGAGACGTTTTTTTTCATTATACATTTGTGTGTTTTTGATATTATATCACTAAAGGTAGAGAAAATATCATGACAGATATAAAGTTTCTGTTAAATTTTTAAAAGTGTAGTAGAGCTGCGATTGTTAAGATTCTATGAAAATTTTGCTTTTATCCAGAATGTGAAACCAATTTTAACAGGTGAACCAGCTTTTTATGTATTGCTTAAAGAAATATAGGAAAAATGTGGAAAAAAACTTTGATAAAAAAAAACCTACTGTAATCAGTAGGTTTTTTCTGCTTTATTGCGGAGAGTGAGGGATTCGAACCCCCGGACCTGTTACAGTCAACAGTTTTCAAGACTGCCGCAATCGACCACTCTGCCAACTCTCCTTAAACTCCGATTGTATCGTTGTTTTCAGTGGTGCAAATATAGAACGTTTTTTAATTTCCGCAAAACTTTTTCAACACAAATTTTAACAAAACTTAATAATCGGCTAAAAATCAGATCAATTATTTTTATAATTTTATGTAAAATAAATTCTGGCCTGCTACTTTTCCTCCTGTTCATCCCACTTTTGGAGAAAAAACGTTTGTGTTCCTGAAGAAAAAAGGAGTACCAATCAGAAATTAATCTGAATATTTCTATTTGGTTCATTTTTTGCAATGCCTGTCGGAATAAAAAAAATTAATTATTATGAAGTTTTCTTATTGGGGAGCAGGGATTTTAGCGGTTGCGTTGACAGTTACCCTAGGATCTAACACCCTTTTTGCCAGTCAGCCCTTGACGGCAGCTACAGAATATATGCAGAAGAATGATTCTGATTCCATAAAAGTTGAAAATCTGGCTAAAGAGCTTAAGAAATTAAAGCCTATCAGTTCTGATGATTTTAAAAGCAAATTTAAAAAAGAAATTAGCGGGTTTAAACTTACAGAAGCTACCGCCTTTGAAGATAAAGAAACAGGATCATATGCTACAGCAAACTATGCTAAAGGATCTAAAAATGTTTATTTAATGGTAACAGACGGTGCCGGAGCTGGAGCAGAACAGGTTAAAGGAAATCTTTTGAGCTATCTGGAATTAAAAGCAGTAGAAGAACCAGGCGATAAAACAAATATCAAAAATTACAAAGGCTGGTCGGTTTACTTTGATCACAGCATGTATGAAAATGATAAAATGACAAGTATCCAATATTTGGAAGGGAACAGATATAGTGTTGTAGCTTCAGGGACTAATATCCCACTTGATGAGCTAAAAAGTCTTTTGGATAACATTAGCCTGTAAGATTTTCTCACAATAAAAAAACAGCTCCGATTTATGAAGATAGATCGGAGCTGTTTTATATCCGAAATTCGGATTGAAGCCTTTCCTATTAATCTGTAAAAATACATCATTCATTCCTTTATTTCCTGCGTTCATTATTTTTTCATTGAACTGAAAAAGTGATTGTAATAGCTTTGATTCATCAAAATAAAAACAATTAATACGATAACATTATGAACAGGGAATTATTTTTTTTAAGAACATTTGCTTTTGCAGCAGTTATAGGAATAACTTTTTAACAGCTTCCGCATTCAAAACAGACGGTCATCAGAAATTTACTGAAATTGATGTGGAAAGAATCAATGTGGTGGAAAAAGACGGCACGGTAAAAATGATTATTACCAACGTTGACAAATTCCCATCCGGAGAAGAAAAAGTAAACGGCAGCGCTCCTAATAAAACCAGAAAAAAACGTTCAGGAATGCTCTTTTTTAATGAAGAAGGAATTGAATGTGGTGGCTTTATCTATGACGGGCAGAAGAATAAAAACGGACACAGTTCCGGACTGTCTCTGACCTATGATCAATATGACGGAGATCAGGTAATGCAGCTGTTAACACAGGATTATAAGAAAGGAGATAAAAGAATTGTATCCAGTGGACTTTATTTCAATGATCGTCCCGCAAAAGAATCCCAAATCAGAACCGGGGAGATTATGACAGAACTTGATGCACTGGAAAAGAATCCGGAAGCATTCCAGAAAAAATATAAAGAGTATGAAAGCCAGGGACTCATCGGAGGAGCTCCACGAATGATGCTGGGTAAAACTAAAGATGAGAATAACGGTCTGTTTTTATTTGACAGTAAAGGACAGCCACGCGCCAGATTCTGTGTGGATAAGAACAATGAAGCTAAGCTGGATTTCCTGGATGATAAAGGAAATATTACGGCTTCATTTCCTGAAAAGAAAAAATAATGTTCAGAAAACGGCCCTGTAAAAAATATAGGGCTATTTTTGTGAAAAAGATCTCTGATAACTGCATGAAAACCATTTTAAAACAGATCAGCCAAAACAGATACTTCCTGCTGTTTATTCTTTTATTTGCTTATATCCAGTCTATTCATGTACGAGTCACTGTCAGAAGAACACTGAACAGATATATTTTCACACCTGAAGCAGCTGTAGCAACGTTCATCAGCGCCTGCATCCTGTTTTTTGTCATCGATATATTCATCAAGAAATGGCAAAGGTCATCCAAATTCAGAGGCAGGGAAATTTTTAAAATTTTCACTTCATCATTATTAGTTTACCTCCTTGTGATGAACATGATAGGCTTTATGATCTCACTTACGTTTGGAACCATTGAAAAGAATTTTAACAGAGAAACATTTATTTTCACCTCTTTTTCTGATCTTATTGACGGCTTTGTATATGGAAGTTTTTTTCTTGCTTACCGATATTATAAAAAAAATGTAGTATACCAGAAACAGTTGTTACTGTATGAGCAGGCATTGTCAGACAGCAAGATCAATCAGTTGAAGACTCAGCTTAATCCTCACTTTCTGTTCAATAACCTTAATGTTCTGGATCAGCTGATAGAAGAAGATAGACAAAAAGCTTCCGATTTTCTCAATGAATTTGCAGAAATTTACCGGTATGTTCTGGATGTTTCCGATAAGAAACTGATTTCCGTACAGGAAGAGCTGGCTTTTGCTGAGAAGTATTTCAGTCTGATACGCTCCAAGTATGGAAATGCCTATATGCTCCAGACAGACTATGAAAATATAACAGGAAATACGGTACCTCTTTCTCTGCAACTGCTGTTGGAAAATGCAGTACAGCACAATCTTGGAAGCTCGTCCCATCCTGTTCTGATTACCGTTCATGTAGGAAAAAATATAACCGTAACCAATAATAGAATTCCTAAGCGAAGCATTAAAAAGATATCAGGAAGAGCTTTAAATAATCTTATAGAACAATATTCTGTATTCACTGATCAGCCTTTGGAAATTGTAAAAACAGAAACAGAATTCACCATCATCATCCCTATAATTCCGGAGAAAATATGATAAAAGTTATCATCATTGAAGATGAAATTCCAGCCAGGAATAAATTAAAACGATTTCTCAGCGAACTAGAGCATCCTGTAAAGGTTATTGCAGAAATTGATACTATAGAAAGTGCTATTGATTTTCTGAAAAATTCAACGGTGGATGTCATTTTTTCAGATATAGAATTATTGGATGGAAATGCTTTTGAGATCTATGATCAGGTAAGTATTGCCTGCCCCATTATCTTTACCACTGCCTATGATCAGTTTTGGATGAATGCTTTTGAAAGCAATGGTATTGAATATCTTTTAAAACCTTTTACTCAGGATCGTTTTAAAAAAGCATGGAATAAATTTCTATTATTAAAAAAATCAGATCCGGTAGAGAATGAGATACTGATGAAACTTCAGAAGATGTTACATAACAATCAGCCGGAGAAAAACTATAAACAGCGCTTTACCGTCAGTTCCCATCAGGGAATGTATTTTATTAATACGGAAGATATAGCTTTCTTTGAAGCTGATGAAGGAATTGTTTTCGCAATAGATACATTCGGTAAGAAGCACCTACTCAGTGAATCTACACTGAAGGATATAGAATCACTTCTCGATCCCTCGGTATTTTTCAGAATCAACCGTAGTGAACTTGTACAGAAGCATCATGTTGTAAGAATAGAACGGTATAATAAGAATGCGGTAGCCATTCAGATGAAAGGATATAAAAGCCACCTGATTACAAGCCAGGCAAATACATCTGCTTTTCGCAGGTGGATTGAAGAATAACCTGAAATAATTATCCTATAAGACAGTATAAAACCCATTTAAAAACAAAAAACTGTTTCATTCAGAAACAGTTTTTATTTTTATGATGCAACAGGTTTCTACTCTCCTGCCGGTTCAAATAATTCGATTTTATTTCCTTCAGGATCCATAATATGAACAAATTTTCCATATTCGTAAGTTGCAATTTCATCCAGGATCGTAATTCCTTCTTTTTTTAATTCTTCTACCAAGGATTCAATATCTGCCACATGATAATTGATCATAAAATCTTTTTCTGAAGGCTCAAAATATTGGGTAGATTCTTTAAACGGACTCCATAATGTATATCCTTTTTTTTCAGAGTCAGTTTCTCTCCAATCAAATTTTGCTCCGTATGGGCTGGTTTCCACTCCAAGATGGGTTTTATACCAATTGTTTACCTGTTCCGGATCTTTACATTTAAAGAAAATTCCTCCAATTGCTGTTACTTTTTTCATGCCTGTTCTTTATTAAGTTTTTATATTAAATCAATTTGAAACTTCACAAATATATCAATGTTTTCATTATAATATTCTACTTTATATAAAGATTGGGTATTAATAAGATTTGTATAGTTGGAAATAGCAAGGGCGCAAAATAATATAAAAATAAAATGTTTTAAGGCGCAAATATTTTATCTCCGGTAAAATTGTACACTGCTGAAGTATACTTTTATAATCGTCACGATGCACTAATATTTTTTTATGTGCCTCTGGCCTCTGTGGTTCAAAAAATATTTATAACCACAGAGACTTTATATATAAAATTATGCATGTATGTTTTATTCGTGTATCCGTGGCAAATAAAAAAGCGTACCCATCAGGTACGCTTTATATTATTAAAAACTAAATTATTAGTGTAATTCAGCTAAATATTTTTCTGCATCCATTGCAGACATACAGCCGCTTCCTGCTGCTGTAATAGCCTGTCTGTAGATATGATCCTGAACATCACCAGCAGCAAAAACCCCTGGAAGGTTTGTTCTTGAAGAACCTTTTTCGGTTACAATATATCCATTTTCATCTAGGTCTACCTGTCCTACAAAGATATCTGTATTCGGCTTGTGACCGATTGCGATGAAGATCCCTTCAACATCTACCTTAGATGTTTCCTGAGTCTGATTATTGATAATCACAGCTCTTTCCACTAAACTGTTTTCCCCTTCAATTCCAATAAGCTCATGGTGAAATTTCACTTCAATATTCGGAGTATTTTCTACTCTGTGAACCATTGCTTTTGAAGCTCTGAAAACGTCTTTTCTAACCAATAATGTTACCTTTCTGCATAGTTTAGCAAGATAAGTTGCTTCTTCAGCAGCTGTATCTCCTGCTCCTACTACCACAACATCTTTTCCTCTGTAGAAAAACCCATCACATGTAGCACAAGCTGAAACTCCACCTCCTGCATATTTTTTTTCATCTTCAAGACCTAAGTATTTTGCTGTAGCTCCTGTAGAAATAATTACAGTTTTAGCTAAAATCTCTTTATTTCCTGCATATAGCTTGTGAACACCTCCAACTTCTTTTGAAAACTCAGCTTTGGTGATCATTTCGTAATGTACTTTAGTTTCAAATCTTTCTGCCTGCTTCTGCAGATCCATCATCATTTCAGGACCTGTAATCCCTGCTGGATATCCTGGAAAGTTATCAACCTCCGTAGTTGTAGTTAATTGTCCGCCCGGCTCCAAACCTGTATACAATTCAGGTTTTAAGTCTGCTCTTGCTGCATAGATAGCAGCTGTGAAACCAGAAGGCCCAGATCCAACGATCACACAATCTAAAATATTTTGCTCCATAATTTATTTGTTCGAAAAAGGATTTAATTAAATTAAGACCGCTAATTTCGTAATTTTTACTGTCTTTTTAAAGTTATTTTAATGATAGTTGTCAATAAGAGATATGCGGATTGTCAATGAATGTACAGGATGCAGGTCTCAGAATACGAGATACAAGGCAGTAAGATACAGGATACAGACTTAAAGCTTAACATAACCTCTGATCTACAGGACAACCATTCCCAGTCTATTATCTATCCGTATATCATTTCAAGATCTCCTACTCTCAACTTTAAACCTTCATTTTAATCTTGTCCACATTAATAATCTTATACACCAGCTCCTTGATGAGTTCCGCTTCTCCCATATTCACGGCTCCAAGCCCTTTTCCTTTCATATCAAACTCTCTGAGGATAGAAATGACCCTTGTTGCATGTTTTAAAGGATACAATCTTGCACTTTCTGCATAATCCTTGATAAAGTAAGGGTTTACACCCATCTGAGACGCTATCGTCTGTGGTGGCTGCCCTGCCATTGTCTGGTAAATGATCACATTTGAAAAGTAGCTGTAAAGACTGGCCAACATCATAACAAAAGGATTATTCTTTGGATTTTTGCCCATAAAGTGAGCAATTTTAAAGGCTGCATTGGCATTCTTTGTTCCTAATGCCTTCTGAAGCTCAAAAACATTATACTCTTTACTGATCCCGATGTGGTTTTCAACAATGGTTCCATCCAGTAATTCTCCTTCTTTAAGGATGATCTTTAATTTATTCAGTTCATTGGCAATTCTGGAAAGATCATTTCCAAGATATTCTGCCAGAAGATGAGAAATATTGGGTGCCGTTTTGATTTTCAGTTTTACACATTCATCAGAAATCCATTTTGGAAGATTGTTTTCTCTTACAGACTCGCTGAGGAAAAGAGCATTGGCCTTATCTAAAGCTTTAGCAGCCTTTTTCCGGCTGTCTAATTTTTTATGTTTATGAGCAAAAACCAATACTGTAGAAGGAACAGGATTTCCAATATAAGTTTCCAGAATTCTGTTTTCCTCTTCATTCAATTTCAGATCCTGAGCTTCTTTTACAATAATCACCTGCTTATCTCCCATCATCGGAAACTGCCTTGCCAGAGAAAGAACTTCCTGGTATGAAGTATCTTTTCCATAGGTTACGGTTTGGTTAAAGGCTTTTTCATCCTCTTCCAAAAAGTTGTGTTCAAGAGCTTTTACGGCAACATCAATAAAGTAGGCTTCTTCTCCGTGGAAAAAATAAATAGGTAAAACTTCTTTATTTTTAATATTTTTGAGGATTAAATCTAATTCTTTCATCTTACTAATGGAACTTCCAAAACTGAATTTTCAGGAAACTTTTGATTTTAAATTCAAGAAAGACAAAGATAAGTTTTTTATTTATGACTTGGTTCGTAAAACTTATCTTCTGCTCACTCCTGAGGAATGGGTAAGGCAACACTGGATTCACTATTATCTTACCGTAAAATCCTACTCTGCATCGGCATTAATTACCGAAAAAAAAATTGTTTTAAATGGTCTTACCAAAAGAATCGACCTTTTAGTGACCGAAAAAACAGAACCTATTATCCTGATTGAATGTAAAGCCCCGCAAATCAAATTAACGGAAAAAACATTTGAGCAGACAGCCCGATACAACTCTATTATCGGAGCTAAGGAAATTATTTTAACAAATGGTCTCCAACATATCAATGCTTATTATGAAAATGAGCAGTATGTATTTTATAAACCAGATTAGATCTAAGGTAAAAATTAAACAACAAATATTAATATGAAAATTAAAAATATAGTATTCGATTTCGGAGGAGTTTTAATGGACTGGAACCCGAGATATTTCTTTAAAGATTATTTCAATGATGACGAAAAAATGGAATACTTCCTGGAAAATATTGCTCAGGACGAATGGAATATTGAACAGGACCGCGGAAGAAGCCTTTCAGAAGGAACAGAGATCCAGGTAAAAAAATTTCCGGACTGGGAACAAGAAATCAGAGCCTATTATGATAACTGGACCGTGATGCTGAAAAGTGATATTCCTCAAAATGTTGATATTTTAAGAAAGTTAAAGAACACAGACTATCAACTATTTGGATTAACAAACTGGTCTGCAGAAACTTTCCCTTATGCGTTGGAAAACTATGACTTCTTCCAGCTTTTTGATGGAAAAATTGTGGTTTCAGGAACAGAAAAACTGATTAAGCCTGATCCTAAAATCTGGCATGTTTTACTGGAAAGATATAACATTCAGGCAGCAGAGTCTGTTTTCATTGATGATAATCCAAAGAATATTAAAATGGCAAAGTCGCTGGGATTCAACACCATTCACGTTCTGCCGGATACAGATCTGAAACAGGAACTGTCTCATCTGGGTGTAGAAATTCAGTGATTTTATTATAAATAGTAAAAAAATCCTCAGTTAAGTTATTTTTATTAATTTGGATGAGAATTTTTTATGAATATGAGAAAAATTTTACTTTTATTTCTATTTGCTGTTACAAGCTTTCATGCACAAAGTATTGAAACCCCGGAAGCATTCAAAAAATGCCGAAAGGAATTCAACAAAAAGATCTGTCTTTCGGATGAAGACCAGGACGATATTCTATTTTATCTGGACAAATGTCCTAAACAAGGAGGTCCTATTGAAAATAACGGTTGCCCATGGCCTGATGCAGACAAAGACGAAGTTCCCGATAAAGATGACCAATGCCCTGCAATAGCTGGCCCAAGAGAAAACCAGGGATGCCCATGGCCTGATATGGATGGTGATGGCGTTCTGGATAAAGATGATGCCTGTCCTGCCATAAAAGGTGTCCAGGAACATAACGGATGTCCCCCTCCAGTCATAAAAGGCTGTAGATAACTATTCAATGGATATAAGAAAAATGGTGTTTTTCCTGGTATTTACAGGAACTTATTTCCAGGCTCAGCATTCTGAAGATCAGGAAGCGCTCAAAAAATGCAGTAAAGAGTTCAATAAAAAAACCTGTCTTTCAGATGAAGACCATGACAATATCTTGTTTTATCTTGATCAATGTCCAAATGAAATAGGCCCTATAGAAAACCATGGTTGTCCATAGCCAGATACAGATAAAGACGGAATATTGGATAAAGATGATGCTTGTCCTACCGTTCCCGGAATTCCCAATCTGAATGGCTGTCCAACCTGGAAATAGCCTTTCAGGAAGAGAGAATAGTATGAAGACAATCACTAAAACAGAATATGCTGAATCATAAACAACATTAAAATTTTCAATCCAAAACAAAATAATATGATACGTTCAATCCTACTAACAGCAGCAATTATTACCTCAGGAACTCTTTTCAGCCAAAATCTTAAAACAGTCTCCTATCAGGATGGTACACAAAAGCTGAATGGCCTAATCACTTCCAATGCAGGTAAAAAACTTCCCGGAGTATTGATTCTACCTGCCTGGAAAGGAATTGATGAAGAAGCTAAAACAGCAGCCATTGAACTTGAAAAGCAGGGATATATTGCTTTTATTGCTGATATTTATGGAGAAGGAAAAATCCCTGCTAACAGTGACGAAGCTGCCAAAAGCTCAGGCTATTACAAAAAGAATTATGCAGAATATCAGAAAAGAATCTCATTGGCATTGGAACAACTGAAAAAGAACGGAGCTATTGCCGATAAAACTGCAGTTATAGGATATTGTTTTGGAGGAACAGGTGCTCTTGAATCCGCAAGAGGAAACCTGCCTGTAGCAGGAGTTGTTTCTATCCACGGAAGCCTGGGAAGAGATCAGAGCAGAAAAAATGAAAAATTAAATACTAAAATACTGGTGGAGAATCCGGCAGATGATAAGAGTGTAACACCTGATGATTACAGCAACCTCATCAAAGAAATGAATGATGGAAATGCAGACTGGCAAATCATTACTTACGCCCATTCCAAACATACTTTCACCGACCCAAAGTCACCGGATTATAATGAAACGATGGCGAAAAGAGCCTGGAATCATACATTGATGTTTTTAAAAGAACTCCTGAAGTAAATTCAATATACCAATGTATCAGCGTAACAATGTACCAATGCTTTGATGTAAAATCACTTATTGGTACATTACTATTTTTAAATCTTTATTTTACTGCTGTTTTGCTTCCAGTTCTACCTCATATTTCTTAGTAGAATATTTTGTAAGAGATCCTGTTGCAGCGTCAATTCCAACTCCTATGGCACCTCCAAAAAGAATATTGAGAAGCGTTACAGCATTAAAATTCTTATCCAGCTTTACTTCCTGATGATTAAAACCTTCTTTTTCAAAAGTTACTGTTTGCTTACTCAATGATCTTGGAATATTTGCAGTACAGGGAGTTACACATTTTTCAACTCCTTTATGAAACACTGTTGCTCCTTCAGGAGTGGAGTTAAAGGAAATTTTGTCATTGGTTCCTGTAAAAATAGTGGCGCAAGACGTAGTGGAAAGCGCGATTCCTAACAATAATACAATTGATAGATTGTTCTTCATATATTTTATTAAAAAGTTAAGTCTGCCGGCTCATTTTTCGGCGTGCGAACTTACAAAATAATTAGTAACAATAGGCATTCACAAGCGATTGTATCCTTATTGAAAGGATAACTCACTGATTATCTAAATATTTTTTTGATTGTTTTGAATCTAAAAATATTGTATTCAGCCTTAAAACAAAAAAACTATCTCAGTTTTGAGACAGTTTTTCTATTTTTTGTATTGTATTACAACTGGAACACCACCAATATTCTTTTGAAGAATCTTTCAGCTTCGTTTTTGCTTTATTCCCACAACCATCACAAATGCATTCATCATTTTCATTTTCTAAAGCGTGATAGCTGCAAGAAAAGCATGTCCAATGGGTTCCCTCAGGCTCTTCATCTATATACCATGTAAAAGAGTTTTCTTTACATTCAGGGCAAATCTGTGTAGCCATCAATACATTAATTTACTCCTTCCTCTTCCCTGTTCACCAATTCCATAGAAAATGCAGGCAGGCAGATAGCAAGATATTCACAAGGTTCTGAAAATGGATTGCTGTAGCGAATTCTCGCTCCTCTTTCAATCAGAATACTGCTTCCTTTTTCAAGGATTACAATTTCCCCATCAATCTCAAATTGTTTCTTTCCTGAAATAATATAAGTAAACTCATCAAATTCGGGAGTCTGATGGGGCTCGCTCCAATCCGGAGGAGCTACCATATGAGCAATGGAAACATTAGCATTTCCTGTAGAATTCCCCCAATGTTCTTCAATCAGTTTTCCGTCTGTAGTAGGCACTACAAAAGGAGATTGCTGAATTTTATATTTTTTCATATCCAAGCTTCTTTTTTGATCTCATATACAAAATTGGTTCTTGTAGGTTCTGCAAAATAAGCCACCTCTTCTTCAGCGATTTTTTTACCACCGAGTCTTTCCAATGCTGTTTGCGAACGAAAATTTTCTTTTCCGATATGAAAATGAACTTTATCTACATATTGGAATATATAATCCAGCATCAGTTTCTTAACTTTAGGGTTAATCCCTCTTCCCCAGGATTTTGTCCCATAGAAAGTATAGCCGATGAAAATATGACTGTCCTTTTCATCAAAGTTGTAATAACGGCTGCTACCCAACACCTCTCCAGTTGCTTTTTCTACAATTTTAAAAGCTCCTTCACTTTCAATGGCTCCTCTGAAAAAGTTTTCAAAAACCTCTCTTTGGTAACGATCCTTATTAGGATGCTGTTCCCATACTTTAGGATCTGATGCCACTTCATATAAAGATTCAAAATCCCCTTGCTGTAAGGGGATTAATTGAAATTCTTCATTCTCTAAAACAGACTGAACAGAAAAATTCATACTTAGCCTTTTTTGTTAGAGTCTGATTCTATTCTCTGGATTTCTTTCAACTTATCAGAAATCTTGATTACCGTATCTAATTTGGCTGGCTTCAATGGAATTTCAGCCTGATTCATATCCCATTTGATCACGAGATTTCCTGAGTTCTCATCTGTTGGATTCAGGGTAATTTCAAACCATTCCTGCTTGTCAGCCAATTTGTTTACCGGCACAGTAACATCTACGACATCCTGTTTAGGATCATAGGTATAAGCACCCCATTGCTGGAAATCTTTATTCAGAATTACTTTCCATTCTTTTTCTGTAGGAACAATGAATAATCCATAAGTTCCTGCCGGAACATTTTTCCCACCAAAATTAACGGTCTGTCCGAATGTAACTTTTGTAGATGAGTTAGCTCCTGCTCTCCAAACCTGCCCATAAGGAACCAGTTCTCCAAAGATCTTACGTCCTTTCACTCCGGGTCTTCCGTAATCCACTGAGATTTTGGACATTGAAAACTGCTGCTCTACCTTCTGACGCGGACTTGCTGCTGGTACAGAATAATCCTGCGCTAAAGCAAATCCTGAAACTGAAATACAAACTGCTATTAATAATTTTTTCACGTGTAAATTTTTGTTTAAAATTACAAAAATCAAAATAAAATAGCTTTCTCTAACCTCAATATTTTTTGTTTTTTCGGGATTCATCAACTGCAATACCCTATAGCAGCCATTCAATCTAACCGTTAAAAATTTTATGTTTTTTAATCGTTTTTCCCTGTCTGAGCATTATGGCATGATAAACAGTTGGCACATCATTCGTCCATTTTTTCAGAATTAAAAGGACGGCAATAATTTCAGCCCTTGTCAGCAATCCAATCCAGAAACAAAGGTTAAACAATAATACCGATTGACATTGTAAAATAACCTGAATAAGTGTTGCAAAAAGCAGTAAAGTCCAGATCTTAGCTCCTATGGAATGGGTAGCAACCTCTTTTTTAAACTTAAAGAAGCTAACGATATAGATCAAACACTCAGCACCTACAAGAATAATAAGTTTATAGATATTTTCACTAAAGAATTCAGGACATTGTATATAAGTAGCAACTCCTGCCGAAATGAAAAAAACCTGATCAACAGTAGAATCCAGACGGCGGATCTTTTGGGTTGAAATATTGAGATGTCTTGCTATAATTCCGTCAAAAATATCCGTTAATAACCCAATTGATAAAAGAACAATTGCAATAACCTGATAATCTTCAACTTTAAAAATGCTTAAAACAATAATAGTAAAACCTATGATAAGTCTTGAAAAAATTAAGATGGCGGGAATTTTTGATTTCATAAAAAAGATACCTCTAATCGTAAAAAGGTACTGATAAAAATTGTTTTTTTAAAAATTTAAAATAGAATAGCTTGCTCCAGCTCCAATAATTTTTGTTTTCTCCAGATTCCGCCACCATAACCCGTTAACTGCCCATTGCTTCCGATAACTCTGTGACAGGGAATCAGAATAGATATTTTATTTAAGCCATTGGCATTCGCTACAGCCCGTACTGATTTAGGATTTCCCAGGATCTCGGCCTGCTCCTGATAACTTCTGGTTCCTCCGTAAGGAATTTGCTGTAAAATCTCCCATACCTGCTTCTGAAAAGCAGTTCCTACAGGAGAAAGAGGAACGGTAAACTCAGTTCGCTTTCCATCAAAATATTCTGAGAGTTCTTGTTCCAGCATTATAAAATGTGGATTTTCACCCTGTACAATATTAGCATTAAAATGTTTTGAAATATTCTTTAATTCTGTTGGAAGGGCTTTTCTGTCAGAAAACTCCAAAAGGCAAATTCCGTGTTCGTCTGCACAGGCAACCATGGTTCCCAGGATGGTTTCCATTCTTTTCAGATCAATGATCTTTTCTCTTTTGTTATGGCTGGGAGATACCCCAAAAATATTTTTAAAACTTTCATTAAATCCACTTAAACTTTCATACCCTGAATCAAAAGCGACTTCGGTAACAGATTCTCCCTGCTGAAGCTTTTTAAATGCCATATTCAGCTTAGACATTCTCTGAAAGGCGTGAAACGTAACTCCATGATGCTTCACAAACCAGCGGCGGACTGTTGCCGGTTCCAATCCTCGTTTTACCAGATCATAATCTTTCAGTTTTAAAGAGGGATCATCAGAAATCTCCTGCAGCAGTTCTTTAATATATAATGGAGTTACATTGAGTGTTTCCAAAGGTTTACAAACCTTACACGGACGATACCCTTTCAACATTGCATCTTTTGTATGGGAAAAAAACTCTACGTTTTCAAACTTTGGTTTGCGGGCTGTACAGGTGGGTCGGCAGAATATTCCGGTTGTTTTTACACCCATCCAGAATATTCCTTCAAAAGAAGAATCCTTACGAAAGGAAGCTTCATACATTATTTTTTCTGTGAGCTTCATAATCAGATGAAAATTGCGGTAAAGCTTTTGGCATTAATAATCGTATGGCTCATCTTTTCCAGTTCCTGGTAAATATATCTGTTTAAAAAACTGCCTGAAGTAATTCTTTTTACACCCCATGTTTTTAAGGTCTCAAAATCCGGAAGATCAGGTAAACTCATTACATTAATGGGTAATAGAGTTGCCTTCACTACTGTTTTAATATCTTCTTCATCAGTGATACCGGGAATAAATATTCCGTCAATATTAAGTTTATCCAGCATTTCAATCCTCTTTAATGTTTCATCCAGAGCGTTTTCCATTCCCAATAAAAAAGGGTCTGTTCTTACATTGATAAAGATCTCCATTCTTCTCTCTTTCAGCATTGACAGAATATTGCTTATTTTTTCAAAAAACACGTTTCTGTTTAAAAGCTGCCTCTCTCCGTCTATAACATAAGAATCTTCCAGATTGATCCCAACCACCCCTATTTCCAACAGTCTGATGATATTGGAAACAATCATTTCGGGAGTACTTCCATATCCTGCTTCCAGGTCTACTGACAAGGGAATGGAAATGGAACTTTTTATTCTTTTAATAATATAAAAATACTCCTCAAAGCTCATTTGCTCTCCATCTTCATATCCTAAGCTTATCGCGATTCCTGAACTTGAAGTAGCCAGGGCTTTGTAGCCAGCTTTTTCTAAAACTCTTGCACTCTGCACATTCCACACGTTACCTAATAATAGAAGCTCCTCTCCCTGATGTAAATTTTTGAAACCGATCATGATATTTTTTATTCAAAAGTAGGGATATTGCCCAGCCGGCTGCAACCGAAAAATAAACAAGTATTTTAGAAGAACAGGGAAAGAAAGCTGGAGGATGGAAGCTGGAAGTTTATTGAAGTGATTAATAACTAAAATTCAATTTATAATTACTGAGGTCTCTCTCATCCATTTAAAACAAAATGGCCTTTTCCAGTTCCAGTAGTTTTTGTTTTCTCCAGATTCCGCCTGCATAGCCTACCAATTCTCCATTGGAGCCAATCACCCGATGACATGGAATTAAAATAGCAATCTTATTGATTCCATTGGCCGTACCTACAGCACGGATCGCCTTTGGATTCCCCAGAAGTTCAGACTGCTGTTTATAGGTCCTGATCTCTCCCATCGGAATTTCACGCAGCAGCTGCCATACTTTTTCCTGAAATTCGGTACCTGTAGTGAATAAGGGAACTTCAAACCGAGATCTGTTTCCGTCGAAGTACTCCTTCAGCTCTCTTTCCAATTGCAGAAAATGAATATGTTCTTTTTCTACGATCTCCGCTTTCAGGTTTTTAGACAATGCTTTAAGCTGCTTTTCGACACTCTTTCTGTCCGTAAACTCTAACAGACAGATTCCCTGATCTATAGCACAGGCGATCATTTCTCCCAATGGAGTCTGTATCATTTTTTGGTGTATGATTTCCATTAGTTTAAAATTACTACTTTTCCGGAATTCACCCCTTATCTTTTATATATTCTTTAAAACGTTTTCTGCCTGAACAATATGTCTGGCATTATGGTAGATGACAAAACGTAAGGTATCCCCCAGCTTTAAGGTGATCAGTTTTGAAATACTGATGGAGGTTTTTGTTTTTCCCAGATCTACAGATCTTGCTTTTTCCAACAGGTCAAGTAATTGTTCCTGCTGTTTTATGAACTCATTTACCACCGCCGTATTCAATTGACTGTGAATAGGGTTCATGGTTTTAAAAGTTTTCATCTTATTCAGTTTCTCCTTTGGAAGCATACTTTTAGCAAAATAATCCCCAAGAATTCCTGGTTTAAAATCTGCTTTTGAATTGGTTTTGGAAGAAGATATTCTTTGGGAGATCTCAGGAATATAAAAGTTTCCGTAGCGGTTGAGATGTTCCAGACATTCCAATACACTCCAGCTGTCGGCAGAAATCCTGAAATTTAGCTCATTTCCCGGTTTTAATAAAAGAGTTCTGGCATAGTGCAAATGTTCTCCGGTTTTGTTTTTTAATTCTTCTAACAATGCTGTGGTTGACATTTTCATTATTGTTTTCCTGCAAATTTCCGGATCGGTTTATTCTTAAATATTGATTGAACTCAAGATTTTTTAAGCCTTGATAAAGTTTCCGGCGACATTCTGAGATAATTGGCTATATATTTATTCGGAACTTCCTGAAATAGCTTCGGGCTTCGCTTTAAGACTCTTTCAAAACGTTCACCCGGAGCATTAATCAGTAAATCTTTTTCTCTCTCCAGCTGTTGCAGTATGAGGTCTTCCAAAACATTCATCCAAAATTTCATATGCTCTTCATCACTTTGGATATAATCATAAAAATCTCGTTTTGAAGCTACTTTAACTGTAGTTTTCTTTATCGCCTGAATATAAAGTTCTGATGGCTTTCCGGAAAGAAAAGAATCTAAGGAGACAATAATGTTTCCGGTATATCCGAAACGAATGATCCTTTCTTCGTTGTCGTCGGTCATAAAGATCCTTACACTTCCTTTTTCGATAAAATAAATCTGGGTATCTGTACTTCCTGAGATCTTCAGAAACTCATTCCGTCTGAAATCCTTATGTTCCCAATGAATCCCGCTTTGAAGCAATTTTTCAACCATCCTATTTTATTATTTGGTGTTCCAAAGATAATGGGTAATTTTAGAGGATTAAACACCGATCACCAATAATGCTCAAAAAAACTTTCTTTTTACTGCTTTTTTCCACCGGATTTCTCGGTATAAAAGCTCAGCAAACTATCCCTTTCCGGATTACCAAGCATAATAACATTATTGTAAAAACCCTTGTCAATAAAAAAGATTCTTTAGATCTGATGTTTCAGATTGCCATGAAGGAGGGGGCTATCTCTCCACAACGGCAACGGAAAGCCGATCACCTTATTTTCAATAATGGGGAAAGTGAACATAATACGGTAGATATTGGCAAAATGAGCTGGAAAGACATCAGGTTTACGGACAATCAATTGACTGGCCACGAGGCAGACGGAAAGATTGGTACAGCTCTTTTTAAAGGAAAAACTTTTAAAATTGATTATGATAATAATCGATTTGAGATCTATGAAAAACTTCCTGATTTAAAAGGATATCAACCTATCCCCGTTATATGGAAACAGGATCTTTTTTATTTTGTTGCGGATAATGTTGTGGATGGAAAAAAGCAACAGGAAGAATATTTTGCACTCCAGTCAGGATATTCGGGAGGAATCTTGTACAGTAATGATTTTGCAGATGAGAAAGAACTCGATAAACATTTAAAAGTTACCGGAGAAAAAACATTGAAAAACTCTCAGGGGCAAAGTGTCATTACAAAACAGGGAATCCTTCCTTTTTTCAAACTGAATAATTTTGTGTTTAAAAACATGCCTGTAGGGTTCTTTTCCGGAGAACTTAAAACTCAGAATATCAGTTATTTTGGAGCAGATATGATGCGCAGATTCATCTGGATTTTTGATGCAGACAGAAAAATGGCATACATTAAGCCAAGTAAATATTATTCTGAGCCTTACTATAAAATAAATTAAACTTAAATATTCAAAACATTCTTAATAATGAAGATTAATACAGCCTTAGTGCTTTTATGCTCACAACTGATGATTGTCAGTTGTAAGAAGGACGATAAAAAACCGATCCAGGATCAGGCAAACATCACAAAAGATTCTGTAAAAACGGTTAAAGCGGAAGAGGAAATAGATTTTAAGAATTTCAATATTTATAACGTTTCTACAGTACAGCGTAAAGATCTTATGGACACTTTTATCTCCGTATCGGATATTTATATTGACAAAAATGCAGTTCCTGCAGATTTTTTAAAAAAACAAAAGGAACTTCCATTTGAAAAGATGAGCTATATTGAACTGGATGGTTCCTACAGAAAAAAAATGCTGGACGGCATTCACGTTACTGAAAATGATTCATTATATCTCTACAACTATGAGGCTAACAAACTGCAAAAAACTCCTGTGAATAAGTTGAAAGCAGTGGCTTACCTCTCACCTTACACTGTAGAAGGAGATGAAATAGATTCAGATTCCTATATGACTGGTTTCCAAATTGAGACAAAAAAAGGAAATGATATCTTTGATAAGTATATGAACGTGATTGCTTATTTTGGAAATAAAAATCCATTCGTAGAAAATCAGATGAAGATGATCAAATGGGAAAAAGCAAGTGCTGATATTCAGAAAAAATATTTCACCGGTTCCACTCTTAAGTATGGAGGTACTTACCTGTATAAGTATGAAAACCTTACGTATTACGTACAGGATCTACTTGAAGAATATGGTACTCAGGAACGTAAACTGGTAGTCATTAACGACCAGAATGAAAAGATATTTGAAAAAACATTTACCATTGAGGATGGTGCAGAATTCAATCCTCTTGAAAAAATGGAAAATTCGGAAACCAATTATTATGCTCAGTGGACAGGCAAACTTTTTAAAGGAAAAGCGCCTGTAGTCTTTAATTTCACAACGCCTTCTTTCGGATGTCCTGTCATTACTTTTTTAAACAAAGAAAAGACCGAATTGAATATTAATTGTGATAACAGACATTAAACCGGAGAACAGATAAAAAAAGAAAGTAACAAAATACTTCAGAAAAACAATTATCTATTATTTCACGAACTGAAAAATGACACCCAGAATTTACTCAATCTGTATTTTCTGAAAGAAAATTTTCAACAATACAACCTAAGGGCAGACCTGTAAATAAACAGGTTTGCTTTTTATTTTTGAAGGAATGTGCGGAATCAAAAAATATTGTACTTTTAATACAACACAAAACACAATTATGAAACAAAATATACTTCTGTTTACGCTCTGTATCTTCATCAACTTACTGGTTGGCAACATCATACTATTCGTTCTGTTTCCGGATTTAATGTTCATTTATAATCTTCTTATTTCCCTGTTTATATTTATCATTTATGGGTTTGTATTTTATAATTTAACCTTAGCACCTAAGAAATATAAAACATGGAAACTTGCCGGAATTTCTGCAGGATTAAGCCTTTCAGCGTTATTAATTGCCTGTATTTTCACTTCAATAGGTAACCGATTACCGTCAGACACCATCGTGACTGCAGGATTAAAAGGAGTTATCCCCATGTTTATTTTTGCCACTGTTCTTGCCTCTCCTTTCTGGGTCCCTTTTGCTTTTTTTAATTTTGGATGTCTTTATTTTATGAAACAGGAGCCTTAAATCTTACAGGGAATTCGCTCAAAATCTGCAAAATTTATTAAAGTAATAAAAAAGGGCATATTGAATCTTTATCAATATACCCAAATTTAATCCTATTTACAGTATGGTTTCAATTACTTAACCTTAGGATAAAGTTTATTTTTCAGGCTCATAAAGTAAGTTTCAGATTCTTTAAAGTCATTGCTTTTCATGAATTTAAGAACCACATTCAGATAAAATTCTGAAGGATGGAACTCTGAACCCATTTTCACCGAGAACTTCTTATAGTCTTCCTCCAGTAAACCAGGATTTTTAGCAAGCTGCTTAACATCTGTTCTGAACCCTTTGAATATGAATTTCAAGGCTTCATAATTTCCGGGATAAGAAACCGTTCCATGCGTCTCACCTGCAAAGAAGTGGTGCTTATAGTTTAAAGTTCCATTCTTTTCTATAATCTCTTTAAACTTTTCAATAGCCTGTGTCATGTCTGAATTCCAGTTTTTCTGCTGTTCTTCATTATCTGCCTGAGAAACGTATAAAAACTTATTGGCTGAAAACTTTTTATTCTTTTCCAGGTAATCTTTTGTTCTGGAAATGGTAACTTCATTATCCCACCATAAACTCGGATCGTTCGCCACATAAGCGTTGAAATATTCCGGATGGGTCAAAAAAGTATTAATTGCAAACAGACCTCCGAATGAATGTCCTACCAAAACAGAATAACCCTGTATTCTATAGTTTTTACTGATGAAAGGTTTCAGTTCTTCCTGCAGAAATTTTACAAAACTTTCACTTCCGCCACTATCAGCAAAAAGGGTTACAGCAGGATTTACCGGACTTTTTTTCTGTGACTTTGTAGGGGTAAGATCTCTTGTACGTTCTGTATTTTTAATCCCGACTACAATACATTCCGGAATATCGGCATAAGGAGTTCTGGCAATAAAATCCGACAACCCTGCATAATATTCAAAGTTGGTTTCACCGTCTAAAAGATAGATAACAGGATACTTTGCTGGATTGATAGCCGTATCGTTATACGTTTTAGGCAGATGGACCCAAATTTCCCGGTTTTCATTTAAAACTTTCGAAAATAAAGTCTGCTTCTCTCCTACTGTAATCTTTTCCTGAGCTTTCCCGAATGTGAAGAATGAAAATACCAATAGATATAAAATTTTAAACCAATTGTTCATGATGTGATTCTTTTCTATGTTGATGAATGTTTTTAATTTCGTTTCCTTTTTTACCGGATTTATTCCTTCTTCCCCACCAGATTAGGAACCCAGTAACCGGAAGGCTGGTACAGATGATTCCGATAATGAAGGTGAAGATTTTCCCAAACATCCCGCCCCAATAGCCGACATGCAGGTCAAAATTCATGTGTTCGATCACTTCATGCATCAGGACTTCTTTCGGGTAATTGATTTCGTCTCCGGTATACTTATTGACTTCTTTGCTCTTCCCGTCAACAATACTTTTTAAACCTATAAATTTGGCCGCTACCACATTGTAAACGGTGGCAGAATCCTTACGCGGCACGCTCATTCTGACTTGGTTTGCGCGTGGAATTTCTTTAAAGCTTCGGTCTATGAAATCACTAAAAGAGAGCGCTTTTTTATCAGGATCATATTTTGGCTCATACTTTTCTGCAATCTTATGGGCATCAGCAACGCCTCCAAAGGCGGCCTGGGTAAGATCTGTCAAAATCTTATACGCCATAACCAATCCGGTAATGGTAATAAATACTGCCGGTAACAGAGAATAAAATCCAAAAACATTATGGAAATCGTAATTCTTTCTGCGCCATTTCGTTCCTGATTTAATCTTAAATGCAGTGGTTCTTGTTGTTTTATTCCATTTTTTTGGCCACCAGAGGATCAATCCACTGATCAGCTGAATGAAAAATATAATAGAAGCCACTCCTACTACCGTTTTCCCGAATTTACCTGCCAATAACTGGGCATGAATATGAGCGACCACATAGAAAAACTCGTAGCTTTTTGTAGAACCCATTACTTTTCCAGTGTATGGATCAAGATAATGATAGGCAAATACGCCTCTTGGTCCTCTTCCTTTGCCTTTAGGTTTTTCTGCTTTTTCAGTATTTTTATCTTTCGGTGGTTTGGTGGCAGAGGCTACACGAAAAGTTCTGTCTGCTTCCCTATAAGTATCAAAATAGAAAGCTTTTCTGTCCGGAACCTGCTGGTGAAATTGAACCAACAGTTCTTCAGGTGACATTTTTTTGGCATGAGCCGGAGCCTGAATGTATTTGGCAGTTCCAGCGCAAAGATCAACGATCTCGTCACAGAAGACGAAAACCGTTCCGGAGAGCGTAACGGTAAGTACAATAATCCCGGAAACGAGTCCAAGCCAGAGATGGAGCCTTCCTGTAATTCTTTTGGTCAGGGATTTCCCCTGCTTTTTCTTGGGGTTAGTTTTTTTATTTTCCATATCTGAGAGGGTTGTCTTTGGATCATTATTGTTGGAGAAGCACAAGGGCGCGAAGATTCTTCAATATGTCTATAAGGTGCAAAGATTTTATCTTCGATAAAACTGTAGGCTGTACTATATTATTTCCCGCTGATTTCACAGATTACGCAGACGTTTGAAAACAGATAGTATACTCTATTTAAGCTTTTGAAAATTGATATATAACGGGCTGTTTCTGCTGGAAATCTCTGATTTTATTTGCGCCATTGCGCTTTTCCAATCAACTTTAAGATTGAGACAAGGTTTTTTGTTTTTAAAAAATATTAGAATTTAAATGCGAAGTTGGCCAGAAATTCTCTCGGTTTTTGTGGCTGTCCGTAGAAATTCCAGTAGGTTTGGTTCAAAGCATTGTTCATTTTCAGACCGATTCTGTATTTTTTCTTATCGTAGAAAACAGTAGCACCTACTGTTGTATAGGCTGGTGCCAGGAAATGGTTTCCGATGTTGATATAGGTTTTATCTACAAAGTTGAATCCGGCTCCGAAACCAAGCCCTTCATAAGCTCCGTCCATGATTTTATAGCTTGTCCATAAGTTTGCAACATGTTTAGGTGCCCATGCTACTCTCTTTCCCGCATCTTTAGTTCTATCATCATAACGGTTATCATTATACCCGTACCCTCCTACAATGTTCCATCCTTTTACCGGATTGATGACAAGATCTATTTCAAATCCCTGATTCTTGATATTACCATCCTGTCTTTTTCCCAAACCTCCCGGATCTTCAATGACTCTATTCTTCACTCTCATGTTATAATAGGAAATAGTGGACAGTAGCTTTTTACCAAACAGATCTAATTTAAATCCGGCTTCAAACTGATTTCCCTGTTCCGGATCCCATTTGGTAAGAATTCCATCCTGATTAGGTCCTGGAGCAATATTCTTAAATCCATTCACATAGTTGGCAAAGAATGAGATTTCATCTTTTTTAATTTCATATACCAAACCAAATTTTGGGGAAAATTGCGTCTGGCTATAGCCATCGGTTCCGGCTACTCCATTTCTTTTAATATCTCCATTTTTGTAATGATCCATTCTTAAACTTGCCATTACAAGAAAATTATCTGTAACATTTAATACATTGGAAACATAGGCACTGTATGTACTGTATTGAGAGATTTCATATTTTGTAGCGGTTCTTGGAAGTTTTTTTACAACGTCACGCGAAATAGGAGTCCAATCTGATTTGTCATTTAATATAACAATATCATTTCCTTTTTCAGTACCGTAATTTTCTCCGAATATTCCATTCAAAGGATAAGGAGCAAATGCAGAGTTTGTATTTTTACCCACTGTAAATACCGGATATTGGTTTTTGCTGGTCTGCTGGAAATAATCCAATCCTACTACCAATCGGTTTCTTAAACCACCAATTTTAAAATCTCCAATAAAGTTCTGCTGAATATTATCTGTTGTAATCTTATAGTTGTCAAAAGGACGGATACTTCTACTTACCCTGTTATTATCCATATAGTTCAATACCAAAAAGACAGACTCTTTCTCGTTGGCTTCTCCTCTTTGGTAGGATGTTCTGGAAGTCCATTGATCATTAAATTTATGGGTAACTTCAGCCATTGTTACAAAATTGGTTCTCTTCGATCCGACATCGTTACTCGTAAACGACCTGCCATGAACAGCTTCAAGATCTTTCATTGAGTGAAGAGTCAATTTTTCAGACTGTCTCACATAGGCATTCAACGTTTTTTCCGGTGCATGAAATTCTGTATCTAAGGTTACAGTAGTCTTATCACTTACCTTATATAAAATACTTCCAGAGAAAAATACTCCTTTATTATATCCTGCATCCTGAAAAGAATCCTGAGAATACCCCGCTACATTAAACCTTGCCAATGCTGTTTTTTCTTTATTTAAAGGAGTATTGACATCTGCTGTAATTCTGTTCATTCCCCAGCTTCCGGTAGTATAATTGATGATTCCACCGAAGTTTTCCTGTGGTTTTTTAGTTACAATATTCACAACCCCGCCATAATTGGCCAAAGTTCCACCAAATAAGGTTCCTGATGGTCCTTTGATTACTTCTACTCTTTCAACATTTGCAATCTCCGACTGTACCCTTGGGTTTTGAATTAACCCGTTTCTGAAACTGGCATTGGAGCTGAACCCTCTCAGGAAAACATCATTCCCACTGTCGTTCACACTATTGCTTACTACTACTCCAGGAACCGAAGCCATCGCCGTATTGAAGTCGGTTGCGCTCATCTCACTGATGATTTCTTTAGGAACAAGATTGTAAACGGTTGGATTTTCAAGATTTTCTAACGGAAGCCTGGCTACGGATTCAGATTTTTTGGTTCTGTAATTATGAGTTCCCTGTAGGGAGACTGACTGGATCTCTGCTACTTTAAGGGTATCACTTTCCTGTGCACTGAGCATGGTGACTGCTAATAATGATGCAGAAATAATAGTTTTTTTCATTTTTATAATTAAGCTTAGTGCCGCAAAAGTACTTTATTTTTATTAATTCTAAATAAAAATATGACACAAATCATAAATTTAAAAACTTGAAAAAGGCCATAAATAAAGGGTTTTCGGTGTTCCGAAAACCCTTTATATCAATTGCAGATGAAATTTACACATTCTATTTTGGCGGAAATCATAATATTCTGTATGGTTTATTCAAACTCTTAGACAATAGCAGCCACCATCATAGACATATAATAATTGGCACAATGTAATGAAGTAAACAACAATAAGTCTTTATTGGAGAATCCTTCAAAACTGTCAGAGGTAGTAATATGATATTCGTAATTCATAGAGGTCCATTTAAGATGGGGTTTCATTATGAAAAGTTCAACTCCTTCTTGGTCTGTAAGTACAAATGCTTCTTTAAATACTCCTCTATGTTTAAAAGCAAAGCTCTCTTTTATTCCATCAAAATATGTTTGTACCACTATTTCTCCATTCCAGTTCATCCTGAATTTTAAAAGAACTTTATCATGATCTTTCAATTCAATGGTGGTTCCCCAAAAACCTTTTGGTTCTACAAGATAAGAATGGTTTGAAACTTCTATTTCGGCATTAAACCTGAACCAGTTTTTATAAATAAGCTTTCCTATTAACTGATCGTCCTTAGTAAGTTCAAAGGATAAAGAATCATTGGATTTTGCGTAATATTCTGCCATGGTTGTTTTATAGTTTGGTGAAATTAGATCAGGTTATAACAAATATTGAATTATATATTTATGATCCCCTAATTTACAACCTCTTATATAAATCAGCAAAAAAAATTAAACAGGTTAGTTTTACTATTAATTCTTTCCAAACCAATATTCCCATTTTTCAGCATCAATTCCGAATTTTCCCTGCCACCATCGTGCGGGATACCCTACATCATCATTTCTGATTGGTCTGTGTTTTCTTTCAGGATAAGTAATATACTGCTCAGCATACCCAAAATGCTCATCATCATGTAAAATACCAATAACTCCCATAATTTCCAGTAATGCTACCCTTTCATCATCATTTGATTTGAATGTTTTTGAAATCCGTTTTTTAAGCTGAGAAATCCTATCGTTCGGCTCTGAGGTTTCAATGATTTCTTTCAGTTCATGTAATATCTTATCATCATTATCACCAGGCATGACAACAGGTAGTTTCGGAAATTGTTCTACATCAAACAACACCTGGATTAAGCTATCAAAGCAGGCCCCGTATTTATATTTAAAATAATTGATGGTATTAAACTCAATAGGTTCTTCAAATTCAAAGGTATGAAGTTCACAGACTGCGCAAATTCCCTCATTAGGTTCCGGGCTGGCTATAAAGCTATGTTCTGACAATGATTGTGCAATACAGTAGCTTGATAAAAATGAACGATATTCCAATTGCCTTGTACTTAAACTGTAAAGAAAGGCATTGACAACATCCTGCTTTTCAATCTTAGCTACGGCAGTCTTAATTCTTCTGCAAATATCATCATGACTGATATTTTCCTGCTCATACATTACATTATACTTTTTTGCATACTCAAAATCGTCTTTGGTAATATATTGCATATAAGAATCCCAATCAAACCAATCACTTAAACTTTCATCCTGAGAGGTCTTTATGGCTTTAAATAAAATATTTATTGCTTTTTTATCCATGTATTATTGATCATCATGTTACCTATTTTCATTCCCCCTCAAGGCAATAAACGGTCAGCATACTATTTATTATTTTGTCTTCAGATATATTCCAGCAATGGTGGCGTTCAATCCGAATTGTCCGCTGCATACTCCTTGGGTATACTGAACCAAAGCGAATCCTTTGTAAAACTTTACTCTAAATTCACAATCGTCTGTATCTGGCAGTTTATAAGTAAAATCAGTTGTTTTAAGGCTGATGGTGTCATCATCTATTTGTGCAAGATTTCTTGCAGGTTCTCCGGTAATTGATGTTATTCCAAAAACTGCTTTTGAATCGGGCAATCTTTTAATTTCCAAATCTCCCTGATATCCTGCCTCACTATACTGGTAATGATAACGCCCAAACAGATCTTCTACTTTTGTTTCTATTTCCTTTGAAACAAGAGCAGTATCCTTTTTTACCAGATTGAGTACAAGTTCCTTTCTGGTCTTTGGTGAAAACCAACTTCCTTTGAAATCACCAGCCGCGGGCTTTCCGGTAATAACACCCGTTATATTTCCAGATTTTTCAAATTCTAAAATCCTGTAGTTATTATCATCGTCAATGGTTCCCAAAAGAGTAATAGGCAATTTGTTTTTAGTATTCAGGTATGTGATTTCTCCAACAA
Organism: Chryseobacterium sp. MYb328; assembly: GCF_037572595.1. NCBI lineage: Bacteria > Pseudomonadati > Bacteroidota > Flavobacteriia > Flavobacteriales > Weeksellaceae > Chryseobacterium > Chryseobacterium sp. MYb328. The sequence continues at coordinate 79,769 of NZ_JBBGZQ010000006.1, forward strand.
TTACATTACCATCCAGTTGATAATGGATAAACACTGGGGTTTTCCCGTTGAGCAATCCTTTCCATGATATTTCTTTCCCGACCTGAGGTTTTACTGATGCTAAAGTGACTGATTCTTTGGGAATAGCAGAAGCAGAAGCCTTATCTTTTTGTTCAGGCTTATTACAGGAAATAATTGCCAATAACGGAATGTAAAATAAATAGTTGTATTTCATGGTACTCTCTTTATGCTAATATACGGCCTGGAGAGGAATTTAGATTACTTTTATAAAACTATTTTATCTCCATAATTTATTTGATAAACCTGAAAGCCTACAATTGATACCACAAACTATGGATGATGACAAGTATTTCCGGCTCATCAATGACATTTATGTGTCTAAAAATACATCGACTATAATGCTATATGTATGAATGAACCAACCAATCCCAGAAGTCGGACATTTTTTACATTGAATTAAACAAATCGCTCTGCTAATTTACCAATCAACCATGGTGCTGTATTATCTTCCTCTCCTTCATTGGTATTATCTACATGAGTAAAATCCCAGGTACCATTTAAAAAATCAGCGGCATGAACACTTTCATGAATTAATGTATTGACTGCTGTTTTTAAGTTGTTACTAAAACAGCGTGTATTAAGCTTTATCAAAGTTGTACTCACGGTTTTTGCATTTACACAGGTTCTTGGTCTAAACGGGTTGATCTGCCAATATGTTTCTATTTGAATTTCCTGATTTGCTTCTCTGAGAATATCAGAAATCTGAGTAGGGGTTAGCTTTGTATTATAAAACTGAGGAAGTTTTTTAATTTGTTCAAAAAATTCGGAATTATTCAGAATTTCATTTGCTTTGTCAACGGCAATCTTAATACTGATCTGATCCCCCTTAAAAATAAGTTTCATAGTTTTTTGTTTTTTTGTTAAAGCTACTGATTAGAAAAAATATAAGATTCCAAGTCTACGCTCTCTAATTCCAATTGTTAAGAAATCTTTTCAAAAAATTCTTTCCATTTTCAGACAAAAATTTATCTACACATTGCACAAGATAGCTTTCTTCTATAGGTTCAGAATTTTTGTTTTTAAACACTCTGATCTCCTTCAACGGTTCCAGTCTTTTATCTACAATTGGTAAATAAACAAGAAGATCATTTCTAAGTTTTCCTAAACTTGTCACATCATCATAGGGATTTATAGGATTTATAAGTCCGTCATAATCAGATCCTATACAGATATGATCCCATGGACTGCATTCTCCTACCCAATTCATTTCTGAATACCCTAATCTTACGGCATAAAGAATGTGCGCGCAAAGCAGATAGATGTGTCTTACTTCACGGTCTGTTTTGGATTCGGTTGTAAAGGCTTCTTTAAGATCAAAAGTTCCTTCTTTAAACCATTTACGCCATTCGTAAAGAGGTATTGCTTCCGGGTCTTTAAAATAGTCGGGTCTGGAACCATCCATCATACTTTTAGCAGCTCCTAAAATACGCTGATCCATCGAAATTCCTATAAGTCCATTACTTTTCATAATTTCCAAAATCTCCTCATCAAATAGATTGATTGTCCATGGATTGGAAAATAATTTATTATTCAAAAGAAAATCTGTTTTACCTATTGATTGATTTTTAGACTGAATTTCGCAGATCGTTTTACCCTGAACATATCTAAAATCAGAACGATAGTTTTTCTGTTCTAAAAAGTCTTTTATTGAAGAAAATGTAAACCCGGTATGAGAAGAAATAATTGGTAACCGAAGCGTTTCCGGATGCTCTGATCCCAATTCTTCCCGGAACTGATAAAATTTGTGACGGGAAAAAACACTCATATGTTTAATGTCAATAAGGGAAGGGTTAGAATGAAGGAATACAGTCCGGATAAAATCTTTTCCCTTGTCAGAGATCCCAAAACCTGACTTTGGAATAAAATCTTCACTCCGGAAAGCGATTTGTGCTGTACCGTTTAAAGCCTGTGCAAAACCACACATATGCTGTTCAGGGATCTCACTAAGATGAACAAGATTAATACTGAAAATATCTACATTTTCTTCATCATTCTGAATTTCACGATAACACTTTTCCGGGTTCGTAGCTGTGGCTGTATCTCTTATTTTAGCATTCGAAAAGTTATGAGCACCTTCAACAGAAAATGCAAGATAAGTATACTGTTGATTGTTAAAAATATCTTCATCAGAAGGCTTTTTCCTGCTGATAAATTTTATTTTGAAATCATTTTCCAGCATAGCATAATTTGATTGATAATAGCCAATTTCTTCTTTCAACAAATCAAAATAGGTAGTTTCTCTGTTTTTCACACGATCTATAAAGTCCCAGTTGATGGGAAGCTTAGATGAGCTAAAGCCTTTAAAAAAACCATTTATATTTTCTGCAAATGCATATTCCATAGCCATAAGAGCTGTCACTCCGTACCCGAGTGAACTACTTTTTACCATTCCAGGTGAAGACTGGCTGTCGAATGCATTACCCATAAACTCATCTATGATACTCATTACTCCTTTTGTTTTAAAATTGGAGCTTAGAGGAAGGCGGCCAGTATCTTTTTTGCTGATCAAATGTTTAAACAACAAATGAAAGTGAAAATCGAATATATTTTTCATAATTTGTGTTTTAAGGAGTAAGCACTTTATCTCTTATCGCATTAAATGTGGCAAGTGATTCATTTTCTTCACGATTACTTATACTTTCTGTATCAGTTCTACCCATAAAGGTATTACGTTTCACAATTTTTTTGGCATGATCAGACATTTCATACTCCTCATCTTGAAGACTTTCTTCATTTTTCACACCTTTGATAATGCTTCTCATAATTCCGTTCCAAAGCATCTTCAAGCTTTCCCCAACGGTTCTGAACCCCATAGCAATACGGCTTATATCTTCACCATTATATGCATTATTTAAACTGGAAGCAGCCGGAAGATTAGTTTTTAAAAGCTTATCAACATCTAAAATCCCTGCCCCGAAGTCTTTAGAAGGAAGACTGTGCTTGGTTCTTGCCGAGTCTTTAAGACTGGTTCTAAATGCTTCAACAACCTGATAACCATGATAAGCTTTCAAATCTTCTCTGTTTTTGTAAAGCCAAAGTACAGCTGCAGATGAAACATGGGGAGTGGCATAGCTCGTTCCATGTCCATATGCCATTCCATAGCGGAACAAGCCCGAATCTTCTTTTAAGGATTTTGGCACATAAACATGCATTCCTGGAGCTGTGATATCTACGGCTTCTCCCCTGCATGATCCTTTCCATTCTTTATCATCGGGGTTTGATGCTGCTACTGCAATGGTTCCGGGATGTACGGCAGGTGCAACGACTTCTTTCACTTCATTTCCTGCTGCACAACACCATATAATGCCTTTTTCATATACTTTTTTTGCCAGATTATAAGTCGTCATAGTAGGTGGTAATCCCATACTTGTAGTAATCACTTTTGCTCCCGTTGCAATGGCTGCATCCACTGCTTTTGCCAATTCTTCCTGCCTTCCTATAATTATTACATCCTGTGCAACCCTGTAAGGAATAAGCTTAACACCGTTTTGATTTAATAAACCACAGTTACCGTTTTCTTCTGCATCAGAATAAGGGTTTCCAATAATAATACTCCCTGTTCTAGCACCGTGACCGGCATCTGCCAGAGTAAATATTTTATGATGTTCTTCTTCTCTGGAGTTGTCATCATCATCTACAAAATCATAATCCTCAGTAAGATCAAATGAACCATAGTTTTTCGGATGATGGGAATACCCTGTATCAAACTGGACGATTTTTACTGAATTCCCAATGATATTTGTTATACCTCCGTTATAATTCACGGCTTTCCAATTCCACTGTCTGTAATCTTCCTTAGTCTTTCCTTTTACATATTTACTGGACTGACTATATAATTCAAGAAAATGCTTCTCATTGTTAAAATCTTTTGAACCTGAGCTCTCGAAAGCTTTAAACTCTTCATCATAAGCCACTTCCATATTGAGATAAATTTCACTGTCATATTCTGCATGAATAATTTCTTCTAATGAAAGTAATTCTCTTGCAAATTCGTTTGGATTCTTACCTTCGGCAGAAATATTCAGTACAAATAATTCTTCCTCATCTTCTTTTGCGGAAACCGGAGTAGCAAGATAAAGATCGAAGTCTTTTCCATAATTCAGTGTAAGCTCTGTTTCAAGGTTATTAAAATTTTCCGGGTTATTTTTCGCCAGAATAATGAATGGAAACTTTTTTGAGCCATCGGCAGTATCTACAACATTTTTTGTATTCAGCACCTGATTATCAATTACAGAAACAGGATTTTTCAGTTTTTTTGCTTCATCCTTTACTTGGGTAAGAGAAATCTCCGGCTGATTCTTAACGACTTCTTTGAGTTCTTTTTTGATCTTATTGGTTCTTGCAAGGATTTCGCTTTTCTTTACATTGTGAGCAGGATCATCAAAATTTTTCTTTTGCAGAAATTCTAATATTCTACTGATACGAATTCCGGCATTGGCCACCCATTCAATTTCATCATCCGGTGTATCTAAACTGGCAATGGCCCCTGATTTTGTAAGAGGTCTTTTATTTTCATCCATTTTAGGTACTCCAGTCTGATGCAGAGCAACTATTTCACAAGTACCTAATGCTGTAACCGGAGCGCCTGAGGAACCCGACAAAGAATCTGTTTCATACATAATCAGATCCTGAGTCTCGGAAAAAAAAGAATTATTATTAAGCGAGGTCTTTTTAGGCTGGCCATTAGGATGCTGAATAATAATACACGTTCCTCCTTTAGTTATTTTACCAGCATTACCATCTATTTCTAAAGAAGGAATATCTGCAATTTTTTTTCCTCTGGCATTAAGTTCTTCTAATGCAACCATTGTAAAGTCTAATCCGGAAAATTCATCTTCCGTCTTTTTTTGAATATCTGAAGTAAAAAAGAATGTTTCCGGCTCCAGTCTGAATTGGATGGGATTCAAAATTCTTCCTTCTTCGTCAATTTCATAAAAAAATTCAGCTTTAATATTTGCACATTCTTCCACACTTGAAATCACATGATTATTGGTCATTAAAATATTTCCATTGATTAAAAAGCCAGATCCAAGGGGTTGATTATTATACAAAATCCTGCATACTGATTTGGAAATCTGTAGTACTTTTGAGAGATTTACAATATCTACCAGATCATTTTCTCCGGTTATTTTTTCAATTCCTAAACGGAAATTAAGATCCTCACGGGCAATTCTGGTCTCAAAACGCTTCTGATCATCCTCCAGGTTTATGAGAGGATAGTTTAACAAACGTACTTTTTCCAGCTTTTTTTGATCCCTGATCATTTGATCATACTGATTCGCCAGCTTGTCAACAATGACTGCTTTTGTTTCCCCAGAATTTAAAGAATTAAACATAATATTAAGTTTTTAAGGTTATTAATTCAAAACCAGAGAAACTGAAACAACACTAAACTTATCCTAAATAAACTGTAAAGTATATCAGCAACTAACAATTTCTCCGATAAATAATATTATTAAAGAAAGCGATAAAAAATTACTGAACAATGCTCAATAAGCTGTAATATCACTATTTCTCAGAATATTTTATTCAAAGTTATCATGAATCATTATAATAAAAAATAGCACTTTTGTGTAATAATCAGGATATAAAAAAACCTAACAGGTTTTTGAAACCTGTTAGGTTTAAGATATTTTAGACACTCAATAAATTAACTTCAATTAAGTGGACTATTTAAAGTACTTTTTTAATTAAATTTCCGCTCAAATTCAAAACCTGCTAATCCAATTTTTCATAATAGTGATTTAAATCTGCATTCAGAATGATCCTTGGCTTTCTAAAAATTTTATTTGAAAAATAGGTTTTATAGATAGCTGGTTTGTCAAGTTCCTTATAATGTAGTTCTATTTCAGGATTTATTCCATTCTCAATATGGTATGTTCCAACACTATAAAATTTACTTTTAAATGTACCATTTCTATATAAAATTAGAGTATCTGCTACATGAGGAGCCTCCACACAACAAGTTAGATTATCAAAATTTTTATTGAGGTATTTTCCATATATACTTTGATCATTTAATGGAAAATCGATATTAAAAATAATCATACATGCGATTCCTAATACAGTGAATATTAGAAGTGTTTTTTTCATGGAATTTTAGATATGTTAAAATTAAAACGTTCAATCATAGTGCCCAATAGTCTTTTGAACAGATTTGATTTATATTCCACAACATGCTTAGTTAATTTTTAAAATATAATCATTACTAATAAACTTCGTTTTATTTTTTAATTCTGCCGGAGTAAATACCTTCCCATCCATCTCAACACTTTTAATCTTCTCCCTCCAATGTCCGTTATGACTTTTATCAATTCTTGTTGTTGAATTGGGATAAATTTCCAGAACAATGGCAGAATCACCTACCACCTTTTTTTCAAGAGACTTTAGGCTTTTGATTTTTTGAAAAGACCGGGGTGTCAATATTTCATTCTCATAATTAAACTCAAAGCTGCCAGGATCATTGGCAATTGCTTTTGAGATCGGATAATTATAATTGATCTTTATTATTTTTTTAGTTGCAGTCAGGTTTTGAATGTAAAAATCTGTCAAATAAGAACATCCAAAAAACACTAGGACGAAAATAAGACTTAAAAATCCTCTGGTAATTACCTTTATACTCATTTTAACATAGTTTAGATGGTTTTTGTAAAAATAAAAAAATATTTTGATTCATAAACTTATCCAATAAAAAAGCCCTACAAGTTTTCTTGCAGGGCTTATCATATTTATTTTTTCGAAATTACATCGTCTCCATTTTGAAACTCATGCTTTCAATTACTTTTAGGATTGCTTCTACTGTATCCATTGAAGTTAAACAAGGAACACCGTTTTCCACGCTCATTCTTCTGATCTGGAATCCGTCTCTTTCTGCCTGTTTTCCTTTTGTAGTGGTGTTTACTACATACTGAACTTTTCCTTTCTGGATCAGGTCGATAAGGTTTACACTTTCTTCTCCAATCTTGTACCCTATTTTGCAAGGGATTCCTTTTTCTTCGAAGAATTTTGCTGTTCCTTCTGTAGCCCAGATTCTGAACCCTACTTCATGGAATCTTGCTGCCAAATCAGCAGCTTCTTCCTTGTGCTTATCTGCTACTGTGAACAAGATAGAACCGTGCATTGGAACTTTTCTTCCTGCTGCGACCAATCCTTTGTAAAGGGCTTTCTCTAACGTAGTATCTTTCCCCATAACTTCTCCTGTAGACTTCATTTCAGGGCCTAAAGAGATGTCAACCTTTGTCAGTTTTGAGAATGAGAATACCGGTACTTTTACAAAGACTCCTTCTTTATTCGGAACCAATCCGTTTTTGTAACCAAGATCAACCAATTTCTGTCCTAGGATTGCTTTCGTTGCAAGGTTCGCCATTGGAACTTCCGTGATTTTAGATAAGAAAGGAACTGTTCTTGATGAACGTGGGTTTACTTCGATCACATATACATTTCCTTCGAAAAGAACGTACTGAATGTTCATTAATCCTATCACTTTCAATCCTTTTGCCAGCCTTTGGGTATAATCTACTAAAGTATCAATTTCACTTTGTGAAATATTCTGTGGCGGGTATACTGCGATAGAGTCTCCGGAGTGAACTCCTGCTCTTTCGATATGCTCCATAATTCCTGGAATTACCACTGTTTCACCGTCGCAGATGGCATCTACTTCAATTTCCTTTCCTACCATGTATTTGTCAACCAAAACAGGGTGTTCAGGACTTGCATCTACTGCGTGTTCCATGTAGTGAGCTAATTCTGCTTCTGCGTAAACAATTTCCATTGCTCTACCTCCAAGAACGTAGCTTGGACGCACTAATACCGGATAACCGATTTCGTTCGCAATTTTGATCGCTTCTTCTTTTGAAGTGGAAGTTCTTCCTTTTGGCTGAGGAATTCCCATCTCCTGAAGTGCTTTTTCGAATTTATCTCTGTTTTCAGCTCTGTCAAGGTCTTCTAATGAAGTTCCTAAGATCTGTACTCCGTGAGAAGCTAACTTATCTGCAAGGTTGATAGCAGTCTGTCCTCCGAACTGTACCACTACTCCTTTAGGTTTTTCAAGCTCGATGATATTCATTACATCTTCTTCCGTTAATGGCTCGAAGTATAATTTATCTGAGATAGAGAAGTCTGTAGAAACTGTTTCAGGATTGTTGTTGATGATGATCGCCTCGTAACCCATTTCTTTGATTGCCCAAACTGAATGTACTGTTGCGTAGTCGAATTCTACTCCCTGTCCGATTCTGATAGGTCCTGAACCTAAAACGATGATCTTTTCTTTGTCAGAAACTACACTTTCGTTTTCCTCTTCGTAAGTTCCGTAGAAATAAGGGGTTTCAGATTCAAACTCAGCAGCACAAGTGTCTACCATTTTGTAAACCGGCATTATTCCGTTTTCTTTTCTGAAGTTGAAAATTTCACGTTCTTTTACATCCCAGAGTACTGCGATATTGATATCTGCGAAACCTAATCTTTTAGCTTCAATTAATGTTTCTTTATCAAATTTATTTTCAGCGATAACTTTTTCGAAATCAACCAGCTTTTTCAGTTTCCAGATGAAGAATTTATCAATTTTGCTCCATTCTACGATTTGTTCCCAATCATATCCTCTTCTTAAAGCATCTCCGATGATGAATAATCTCTCATCATCACACACTCTGATTCTTCTTTCGATTTCTTCAGCTGTAAGGGCCTGAGCCTGCTTAGTTTTTAATCCTAAATGTTTGATTCCTGTTTCTAATGAACGGATCGCTTTCTGTAAAGACTCTTCAAGGTTTCTTCCGATTGCCATTACTTCTCCAGTTGCTTTCATCTGAGTAGAAAGTCTTCTGTCTGCTGTTTCGAATTTATCGAATGGAAATCTTGGGAATTTAGTCACCACATAATCCAGAGCAGGCTCGAAACATGCGTATGTCTTTCCTGTTACCGGGTTCATGATTTCATCCAGTGTTAATCCTACCGCAATCTTTGCAGCGATTTTTGCAATCGGATATCCTGTTGCTTTACTTGCTAAAGCTGATGAACGGGATACTCTAGGGTTTACTTCGATGATATAGTATTCGAATGAATGTGGATCTAGCGCTAACTGTACGTTACATCCACCTTCAATTCCTAATGCTCTGATGATCTTTAGGGATGCATTTCTCAATAATTGGTACTCTCTGTCTGAAAGCGTTTGAGAAGGTGCTACTACGATGGAATCTCCTGTGTGAACTCCAACCGGATCTATATTTTCCATGTTACAAACCACAATGGCATTGTCGTTTGCATCACGCATTACTTCGTATTCAATTTCTTTGAAACCTGCAATTGATTTTTCAATAAGACACTGGGTAACCGGGCTGTGTTTCAGTCCCAATTCAGCAATCTCTTTCAATTCTACTTCGTTGGAAGCGATACCTCCACCTGTTCCTCCCATGGTAAAGGCAGGACGAACAATTACAGGATATCCGATCTCATTAGCAAAGGCAATTGCTCCTTCTACCGTGTTTACAATATCAGATTCTGGAACTGGCTCATTCAATTCTCTCATCAGCTCACGGAAAAGGTCTCTGTCTTCCGCTCTGTTGATGGCAGAAAGTTTAGTTCCCAATACTTCCACTTTGCATTCTTCAAGAATTCCTGATTTTTCAAGTTCTACCGCCATGTTAAGACCAGTCTGCCCTCCAAGCGTTGGTAACAATGCATCTGGACGCTCTTTTCTGATAATGTGGCTTACAAACTGTAATGAAATCGGCTCGATATATACTTTATCTGCGATTTCTACATCTGTCATAATTGTTGCAGGATTTGAATTGATCAAAATTACTTTGTAGCCTTCTTCTTTCAAAGACAGACAAGCCTGCGTTCCTGCGTAATCAAATTCAGCTGCCTGCCCGATGATGATAGGTCCTGAACCGATTACTAAAATTGTTTTTATATCTGTACGTTTTGCCATTTTTCTTTTTTTAGATACAAGATGTCAGATGTCAGATTTCAGACATCCAACAGATGTTTTACTTTTTTAAATTAGATTTGAATGTATAAATCATTCTTTGAATTTCATTCAGATTTGATATTAAACCATTGACTTTTTCTGCTTCGAGCAAATTTAACTCTCTCGTTAAAATTAACTGTGTCTGCAATTCAAAAGAGGAAGCATTTGCAATTCCAAGAAAGTGATAAAATTCTTTATCATTATTTCTTCCTGCCCCTTCTGCTATATTTGAAGGAATAGAGATTACAGATCTTTTAATTTGAGAAATCAAACCAAACTTTTCATCTTTAGGTAATTCTACACAAATGATATAAACCTGCTTTGCAAGCTCAATTGATTTCTGCCAAAAAACCAGTTTTTCAAAGTTGTGCATAATAAGTCTGTTATCTGATGTCTAATATCTGAAATCTCATTACTTTTTAAAGTCTTCCATCATTTGGATAAACTCATCAAATAAGTAGTTTGCATCTTCAGGACCTGGGCTTGCTTCAGGGTGATACTGAACGGAGAAACAAGGGTGGATTTTGTGTTTCAAACCTTCGTTTGTTCTGTCGTTCAGAGCGATGTGTGTTTCTACAAGGTCTGTTCCTTTTAAACTTTCCTGATCTACTGCATATCCATGGTTCTGAGATGTGATCGCTACTGTATTTTTTGCTAAATCAAGTACAGGGTGGTTTCCTCCTCTGTGTCCGAACTTCAGTTTGAAAGTTTTTGCTCCACAAGCAAGACCAATTAACTGGTGTCCTAAACAGATTCCGAAGATTGGAACTTTTCCTAATAATCCACGAATCATATCCAGTGCGTGTGGAACATCTTCAGGGTCACCAGGACCGTTGGAAAGCATAATTCCATCCGGATTCATCAACAGGATATCTTCTGCTGTTGTATCATGAGAAACTACAGTGATATCACAGTTTCTTTGAGATAATTCTCTGATAATTCCCAGTTTGGCACCAAAGTCTACCAATACTACTTTGAAACCTCTGTTAGGGTTTGCATAAGGTGTTTTTGTAGAAACTTCTTCCACCTGGTTGATTGGGAAAGTAGTTGTTTTCAGCTCTGCAGCTGTAGCTGCTTCATCCGCATCTGCATTCACAATTTTTCCTTTCACTACTCCGGAGTTACGAAGAATCCTTGTCAGTCTTCTTGTATCAATTCCTGAAATTCCAGAAAGGTTTTTCTTTTTAAATAATTCATCTAAAGTGATCTGAGTACGGAAGTTGGAAGGAAGATCACAAAGTTCTTTTACGATAAGTCCTTTAATTGCCGGCTCAATACTTTCATAATCATCACGGTTAATACCATAATTCCCGATAAGCGGATAGGTCATACAAACTATCTGACCACAGTATGATGGGTCAGAGATCAATTCCTGATACCCTGTCATTCCGGTATTGAAAACTACTTCACCTGCAGTTTCCAATTCTGCTCCGAAACCTTCTCCATGAAACACTTCACCGGACTCCAGTATTAATTTTTTCTTCATTTTTTCTATTTAGATTTTCTTTTTTATTAACAGGTCGCCTCTTGGAGGCTATTTTTTATTATTCCCCAAGGGCTTCGCCCATGGTTATTAATAGGTCGCCCCTACAGGGCTCATATTATTATTGTATTTCTTATTTTTCCAGGGGTTTCCACCCATGGCTATTAACAGGTCGCTCCTACGGAGCTCACTATACTTTTTACTTTTATCCTGGCTCTTTTTACTTAAAAGTAAACCCTTTTTCTTGCAGAGCATCTTTTAAGATGGCCATTCTGGCAAAAACACCGTTTTCCATTTGTCTGAAAACTCTTGAACGTTCACATTCTACCAGGTCTGAGTCTATTTCCACTCCTCTGTTGATAGGTGCCGGGTGCATGATGATTGCTTCTTTTTTCATAGCCTTCTCTCTTTCTTTGGTCAGGCCATATTTTTTATGATAGTCTGATGCTGTAAAACTCATGGCAGCATCGTGTCTTTCATGTTGGATTCTTAATAACATCAGAACATCTACTTCAGCGATCAGTTCATCTACTGAAAGATAAGTTCCATTGATTAGTGCTCCTTCGTCAAACCATTGTTCAGGTCCGGAGAAATATACTTTAGCGCCTAATCTTCTTAAAGCTTCAGCGTTTGAGTTGGCAACACGGCTGTGTTTTACATCTCCTACAATTCCTACTTTTAATCCTTCAAACTTTCCGAATTCCTGATAGATGGTCATCAGATCCAGCATACATTGTGAAGGATGGTTTCCTGTTCCGTCTCCTCCGTTGATGACAGGAATCTTAATATTTTCCAGTTCCTCGAAATATCTGTCTTTCTTATCCCTGATCACTACTAAATTTACTCCCAGACTTTCAATTGTCCTTACCGTATCATAAAGACTCTCTCCTTTATTTACAGAACTGTGTGAAGCATCAAAGGGAACCACCTGCAATCCCAATTTTCTTTCTGCAATATCAAAGCTTGTTTTTGTTCTTGTACTGTCTTCAAAGAAAAGATTGGAGCAAAAAACTTCGCCTTCAATTTTAGCAGTTTTTCCATTTCTAAAAGCCATTGCTTCTGTCAGTATACTGTTGATTTTCTCGGTACTTAGTTCTGTAATCGTAAACATAATCTTAATTTTTAAGCATAAAAAAAGCGAAGACAACAATCTTCGCTAATAACAATAAATATCGTAAAGGGCGCTTTCGCCCGGTAAATCTAATGATATAAATGCTTTTTTATTCATTAGGTGCAAAGATATAACAATTTTATGAACCTACAAAAATTAAGTTTAAAATAAATTAAAAACTTCAGTACTTCTTATTCTCATTTAAAATTGATATTTTTGTTAACATTCAAATATATTCTATGGATTTAAAAGACAAAATGATTCTCAGCATTATACAGGAAGACTCCACCTTATCTGTTAAAGAAATTTCAGAAAAGATAGGTCTTACCTTCACTCCGACGTATGAAAGAATCAAACAACTGGAGAAGCAGGGGATCATTCAGAAGTATGTAGGTCTTTTAAACCGTGAGAAACTGGGTCTGAATATTGTAGTCTACTGTAATGTACGTCTTAAAGAGCAATCCAAGAAGGTATTGGAAACCTTTGAGAAGCATATTGGAAAGTATGATGAAGTACAGGAAATCATCAGTCTTTCCGGGGAGTATGACTATATGTTGAAGATTATTGCCAAAGACATCAATTCTTATAATGAATTTGCGGTCAATGTTATTTCAAACATTCCTAATATCGGACAGTATCACAGTTCTATTGTACTTCATGAGGTGAAAAAGTCTACTAAATTCAAGATTGACCTTGAATAGTTTTCAATTTTAAACCATTAGAAACTTTAAGTGATGAAGAATAGCTAAGGATATCTGCAAGCTAATTATAAAGCTATGCAGAAAATTCAAACTTTTCTTAACTCATCTTATCTTAAAGAACCTTAAATGGTTCAATCATCAAATTCAAAGATCAAAATAAAATCCAACCATTAAGACAGCTTAAGCAATTAAGATTTAAGGATTTCACAACGATAAAACATAAGGCGATCTAAAGTAATTTTAGATTTTTATGTCTGCCTAAGCTTTTATTATCTTAATGGTTTAGATTTTAACCTAATAATTTATTCTTCAGTTTATTGAACTGGTATTCTATTTTATCCAGGCAAAGGTTTCCTATACTTCCCTGGTGTGAATGATTCAAAGCGCCCGGCTCGAATTCAAACTCATTATTTTCAATTTCCTGCCCTACTTTCACATAAGCATCACGGAAAGAGCTTCCGTTTTTCACTTCTTCATTGATCTTCTCTACACTGAACAGGTATTTATACTTTTCATCCTCCAGAATTCCGTCTTTCACCTGAATATTCGGTAAAGTATAGCTTAAGATTTCCAGACATTCCTTTAATGAATCAATTGCAGGGAAGAGAATTTCCTTCGTCAACTGTACATCTCTGTGATATCCTGACGGAAGATTATTCGTTAGCAAAATCAATTCATTTGGTAACGCCTGAATTCTGTTGCACCGTGCACGAACCAGCTCAAAGATATCCGGATTCTTTTTGTGCGGCATAATACTGCTTCCCGTTGTAAATTCTTTCGGAAAGCTGATGAAATTGAAGTTTTGATTCAGATACAGACACACATCATAGGCAAATTTCCCAAGTGTTCCTGCCAGAGTTGCCATTGCCATTGCTAATAGTTTCTCAGATTTTCCACGAGTCATCTGAGCATAGACTGAATTATAGTTCATAGACTGGAATCCCAGATTATAAGTGGTGCTTTCACGGTTGATCGGGAAAGATGAACCATAGCCTGCCGCTGATCCTAATGGGTTTTTATTGATGATATTTTTAGTTGAAAACAACATTTCAACATCATCCAAAAGTGCTTCTGCATAAGCTCCAAACCACAATCCGAAAGAAGAAGGCATAGCAATCTGCAAATGGGTATATCCCGGAAGCAGCACATCTTTATGCTGATCTGCCAATTGGATCAAAATCTGGAAAAACTCATCGGTCAATGCAGTAATTTCACGGATCTCATCTAATAAATACAGTTTGACATCCAATAAAACCTGATCATTTCTTGATCTTGCCGTATGAATTTTCTTTCCGGTATCTCCTAATTTTGTAATTAGGATTGCTTCTATCTGAGAATGGATATCCTCAGCTTCTTTATCAATTTCAAAATTACCATTTTCAATTTGCTGTAAAATATCATTTAATACTGCCAGCATCTGCCCGGATTCTTCCTGAGAAATAATTCCGGTCTCTGCAAGCATTGTACAGTGTGCCATAGAACCTTTAACATCATATTTTGCTAAACGCTCATCAAAGTCAAGATCCTTTCCTACTGTAAAGTTATTGACTAATATATTGGTGGCCAGGTCATCCTTTTGCCATATCTTTTTCATAAGTACTGATTGATTTTCTAAGACTGCAGGTTATCATATACTGATTTCATCACAGTCCGATTTAAAATATTTGATTGATTTTGACAAGCCCAGCAAGACTATCCTTATTATTACTATTAACTATAAAAAAACATTTCCTTAATATGTAAAGTCACTTTTAATCGTATTGTTTGCATAAATCCTTATTAAAACGTGAACTTTATTGCCTGCTGAGCATTAGTCAAAATATATGTTAAGCTGGAGGTCTGAAGCTAGAGGCTGAAAGTTAATAGTAAACCACAATCCTTTCTTCCTTCTTCCCGCTCCCATCTTTTATAACACTTTTTCCAAAATTTTGATGTAGATCTCTATACCTTCTTCTATTTCATTGATATAGATAAATTCATCCGCTGTATGAGAGCGCCTACTGTCTCCAGGCCCCAGTTTTACAGATGTACATGGAATAATCGCCTGATCTGAAGATGTTGGTGAACCATAGGTTGTCCTTCCTATTTCCAATCCTGCTTTTACAAACGGGTGATCCATTTCTATTTTTGATGAATTTAACCTGAATGACCTTGCGGTAAGCTTTGATTTCATCTGCGACTGAATGATATCAAAGGCTTCTTTATTGGAATATTCATCCGTTACCCTTACATCTAATGTAAAATGGCAAGACTCCGGCACTACGTTATGCTGCACTCCGGCATTCATTCCTGAAAGAGTAACTTTTACTTCGCCCAGATAATCTGAAACCTTTGGGAATTTAAAATTTAAAATTCCCTGAAGATCCTCCATACATTTAATAATGGAGTTATCATCATTAGGATGAGCAGCATGAGAAGGAGTTCCTTTCATCTCTCCGTCAATCACCAACAGTCCTTTTTCCGCTATTGCCAGATTCATCTGCGTGGGTTCTCCTACAATGGCAAGCTCGATATTAGGTAACTGTGGAAACAGAGCCTCGATTCCGTCAAAACCTGAAATCTCCTCCTCTGCTGTCAACGCAATCACTAAATTATATTCTAAATCTTCTTTATCATAAAAATGTAAAAAAACCTGCGCCATGGAAACCAGAGAGGCTCCGGCATCATTGCTTCCCAATCCGAACAGCTTCCCATCCTTTTCAATCGGTACAAAAGGATCCAGCGTGTATGCTTTGTTTGGCTTTACCGTATCATGATGCGTATTGAGTAAAACTGAAGGTTTAAATACATCAAAGTTTTTATTGACCGCCCAGATATTGTTTTTAAAACGTTTCGTCGGGATCTGGTGCTTTTTGAAAAAGTTTTCAATTTCCACTGACGTATTGAATTCATCTTTGCTGAATGAAGGAATTTCAATCAAATTTTTAAGTAATTCAACAGCATTGCTTAGCAATTCTTCTTTATTATAAACAGATTTCGGTTCCTGCATGATGATTCTCTATATGGTTTTTCAATTCTGTTTCTTTAATCAGAAACACTTTGTTTACATTATTTTTTATTGCTCCAAGAGCATTTTCAAGTTTGGGTAAAATCCCTTTATGAAGCTTTCCTTCTTCTTTCAGCGTTGTAAAATCGTCTTCAGAAATACTTTTGATGAGAGATTCCGGATCATCCACATTCTCCAACACTCCTTTTTTATCAAAACAATACAGCAATTCCACTTCATATTTCTCAGACAATGCCTGAGCAATTACAGAAGCAATAGTGTCTGCATTGGTATTAAAAAGATTTCCTTTTTTATCGTGGGTAATGGCAGAAAATACAGGAATGAGATCCAGCTTGATAAGCTTTGAAACAAGTTTCTTATTGACACTCTTCTTATTGATATCTCCTACAAAACCGAAATCTATTTCAGGATGTTCTCTTTTTTTAGCTTTAATAAGATTCCCATCTGCTCCGGAAAACCCTATGGCATTACATTTTTTATGTTGTAGTTTTTCAACAATATTCTTATTGATTCCCCCTGCATATACCATCGTTACAATATCCAATGTCTCTTTATCAGTAATCCTCCTTCCATTAATCATTTTCTGCTCGATTCCCAGTTTATCAGCAAGTGTTGTGGCTAACTTACCACCACCATGAACAAGGATTTTCTTTTCTTTAATTTCGGAAAACTGATCTAAAAACTGATCCAGTAATCGTTCATCATCAATGAGCGCACCGCCTATTTTTATGATGTATATTTTCTGTTTCATTTTTTTATGTTTATTGTATTGATAGAATTTCCATTCTACCTGGGGTTTAAATTGATTGGAATGTATTCCAACCCTAGATTAAATTGTCACTTCAGGACTCTGTTTGGATTAATTATGTCTTGTTGAATTTTCAATCCTTGTCAAGGATTTTGCAAAAGAATTATTCAACTTTCAAGCCTTCCAAAATTTCACTAAAGACTGCCTGTGCTGAGTAAATTCGGTTCTTTGCCTGTTGGTAGATAATGGAATTTTCTCCATCCATTACCTCATCACTTAATTCTACATTACGGCGAACCGGAAGACAGTGCATTACTTTTGCCTGATTGGTATTCGCCAGTTTTTCATTGGTAAGCATCCAGTTTTCTTTTACTTCAGGCATTGCTGCATAGTCGTCAAAAGAAGACCAGTTTTTTACGTAGATAAAATCAGCATCTTTTAACGCTTCATCCTGATCGTGAACAATCTTTACATCTTTTGTGAAAGCAGAATCCAGATCATATCCTTCCGGATTAGCGATTACCAACTCAACGTCCATTTCCTGCATCCATTCTGCAAAAGAATTTCCTACTGCATGAGCAATCGGTTTGATATGCGGTGCCCAGGTTAAAACTACTTTTGGTTTATGGTCTTTTTTCCAGTTTTCTGTAATCGTAATACAGTCTGCCAGACTTTGTAAAGGATGGCGAGTTGCTGATTCCAAAGAAATAACAGGAACTTTTGCATGTTTTTCGAATTGGCTCAGAATACTTTCGTTTACATCGTCTTCTTTGCTCTTCATTCCGGCAAAACAACGTACAGCAATGATGTCACAATATTGGTTTAAAACTTCAATAGCATCTTTGATGTGCTCTACGGTATCTCCATTCATCACAGCTCCGTCAGCAAATTCAAGATTCCAGGCTTCCTGAGCTGCATTTAGAGTTAATACATTCAATCCCAGGTTTTGCGCTGCAATCTGGCTGCTTAAACGGGTTCTTAAACTTGAGTTTAAGAATACAAGACCAATTGTTTTTCCTTTTCCTTTTTCTGTTTCAGAAAGTGGGTTTGTTTTAATTTCTAAAGCTTTTTTTATAATTTCCTGCAAGTTTTTCACATCACTTACAGTAGTGAATTTTTTCATTTTGAATTGATTGTAAAGATTTTTAATACCTATTAAATATTTCCCAACACCTCTTTCAGAGCGCTGATAAAAAGATCTGTTTCCTCTTTTTTGATATTCAGTGCCGGAAGAATCCTTAAAACACTTTTATCATTAGAGTTTCCAGTGAAGATATGATGATCGAACAGTAAGCTTTTCCTTACTTCTGAACAGTCTCTGTCGAGTTCTATTCCGATCATCAGTCCTTTCCTTCGGATTGATTTAATATGGGATAAATCTTTAATTTCATTTTCAATATACTCACCCATTTGCTGAGTATTTTCGATAAGATTTTCATCTTTCATTACATCCAGAACTGCAATCGAAGCTACACAGGCTAAGTGATTTCCTCCAAATGTTGTTCCTAACAAACCATTACTAGCCTGAAACTTAGGACTAATCAAAACTCCGCCAACAGGAAATCCGTTCCCCATTCCCTTAGCTGTTGTAATGATATCCGCTTCAATTCCGAATTCCTGATGGGCAAAGAAATATCCGCTTCTTCCATATCCTGACTGGACTTCATCCAGAATCAAAACAGTGTCATATTTTTCACACAATTCTTTAATTTTAGATAAAAACTCCGGTGTTGGGATCATGATTCCACCTACCCCTTGAATTCCTTCAATAATGACTGATGAAATCTCATTTCCATATGCGGCAAAAGTTTCTTCAAGTTGCTTAATGTCATTCCATTCAGATTTGATAAATCGTTCTGAAAAGTTAACCGGAGCAACAATTTTTGGATTATCCGTTACAGAAACTGCAGCAGAAGTTCTTCCGTGAAATGATCCCGAGAAATAAAGCACTTTACTTTTTCCATTGTGAAAGGAAGCAAGCTTCAATGCATTTTCATTAGCTTCAGCTCCTGAATTACATAAGAAAAGGCTATAATCTTCATATCCTGAAAGTTTTCCAAGCTTATCAGCCAGCTCTACCTGTAATTCATTCTGAACAGAATTAGAATAGAAAGAAATTTTTTCCAACTGCTCTTTCAGCTTGTTTTGATAATGCGGATGGTTGTGACCGATAGAGATTACAGCATGTCCACCGTAAAAATCAAGGTATTTCTCTCCTTTATCATCCCAAAGGAAAGATCCCTGAGCTTTAATTGGATTTATATTGAATAATGGATATACGTTGAATAAATTCATTTTTTTGTTTTTAATTAATTTCTTTTGTCTTAAAACAAAAGAAACAAAAGTTCAAGACCTGGAAACTTCCGCTAAAAATTAGTTCTATTCTCTAAAAATTCTAAAACTTGTGCGAATTCTAAACGAGTTCTTCGATTTTATATACACCTCGTACTTCGAACAGTAGAATTTTCTTAACGTTCACAGAATTAATTTTCTTAACGCTCCATTTTCCTAAGTCGGATTTGATGTTAGTTTTTAAAACTTACGATTGACTTATTTTAATCAATTGAATTTAAAATGCTATCGGTTTTAAATTCAAGCCTGTATTTTCTTCCCAGCCCATCGCTATATTCATGTTTTGCACAGCTTGCCCTGAAGCTCCTTTTAACAAATTGTCAATCGCTGAGTGAATAACGGCAACATTTCCACTCTTTTCGATCTGGATCACACAGCGATTGGTATTGACAACCTGCTTTAAATCAATTGCTTTTTCACTTACCGTAACAAACGGCGCTTCTGCATAAAAATCCTGATACAATTGATAGAGGTCAGAAAGTCCCAAATCTGTTTTCACTGTAGAACTTGTAAAAATTCCTCTCGCAAAATCCCCTCTCCATGGTACAAAATTCAGGCTGACTTCTTTATGATTAAACAAAACTATTTGTTGTAAAATTTCATCTACATGCTGATGAGCCAAAGTTTTATAAGCTGATACATTATCATTCCTCCAGGTAAAATGAGTGGTTGCCTGTAAAGACTGTCCAGCTCCTGTAGAGCCTGTGATTCCGGTAGTATAAACCTCATCCAAGGCCTCTTTCCCAGCCAATGGCAATAATGCTAACTGAATGGCCGTAGCAAAACATCCGGGATTCGCAATACTTTTTGATCCTGAAAGTTGTTTTTTATTGATTTCCGGCAATCCGTAGATAAAATTTCTCTTTTCAAAATTTCCGTCCAAACGGAAATCATTTCCCAGATCAATCACCAATGTTTCTTCTTTAACCGGATTTTGGGTTAACCAGTTCTGACTTTCCTTGTGCGGAAGACATAAAAAAAGCATATCTACTTCTTCAGGCTGGTCCGTCAGTACCTGCTCACAAACCGTCGTTAAATCCGGGTACAGATCTGAAATTCTTGTTCCCGAATTCGAACGACTATATAAAAAACTCAATGTCACATGGGGATGGAAAGCCAGTAAACGTATTAACTCGCTTCCTGTATAACCGTTGGCACCAACTATTCCTACTGTCTTTTTCATATTTTAATCAATAGGACTTTATCCTATCTTTTGTTAAATCGCTCCTTCGGAACTTTAGTTGATATTTTGATTAATCTGGTGATATATATTTAAGGAATTGCTTACAATTTTTGTATATCCTTTTACATCTTCTCCCGTCCATGCTCTGTTGGCTTCTCCGTAACTTCCGAATTTATCAGACATTAAATCGTGATCAGATTCAATTCCATTTAAGATAAATCTGTATGGATGAAGGGTTACAAATACTTTCCCACTCACTGTTTTCTGAGAATCCGTTAAGAAAGATTCAATATTTCTCATTACCGGATCTAAGAAAAGCGCTTCATGAAGCCAGTTTCCATACCAATCAGATAACTGAGATTTCATCATCTGCTGATATTTTGAAAGGGTATGTTTTTCCAATAAATGATGCGCTTTGATAATCACCGAGGCTGCCGCTGCTTCAAATCCTACTCTTCCTTTGATTCCTACGATAGTATCACCAACATGAATATCACGTCCAATTCCATAAGCAGAAGCCAGCTTTTCTATTTTTTGAATAGCGTATACAGAATGCTCAAAGCTTTCTCCATTTACCGCTACCACTTCTCCATTTTTAAATTCAATTTCCAGTTCTGAAGGTTGAGTTTCCTGAACCTGAGATGGAAAAGCTTCTTCCGGCAGATAACTTCTTGATGTTAAAGTCTCTTTTCCACCTACGGAAGTTCCCCAAAGTCCTTTATTTACGGAATATTGTGCTTTATGGAATTCCATTTCATACCCATGATTCTTCAAAAACTCAATCTCCTCTTCACGAGATAAAGCCATGTCACGAATTGGCGTAATAACCTCAATATCAGAACACATTACCTGGAAAATCAAATCAAAACGAACCTGATCGTTTCCGGCACCGGTACTTCCATGAGCAATAGCATCTGCTCCTACTTCAATAGCATATTTTGCAATTTCCTGCGCCTGAATGGTACGTTCAGCACTTACAGAAAGAGGATAGGTATTATTTTTTAATACATTTCCAAAAATCAAATACTTTACACAAGAGTTATAATAATCTTCCTGAGCATCTACGCACCTGTACTCTTTTACTCCTAGGTTTAAAGCTTTTCTTTCTAATTCTTTTTCTTCTTCTTTAGAAAAACCTCCGGTATTTACAGTAACCGCATACACATCATACCCCAGTGTTTCACTAAGATATTTTGCACAGTAGGAAGTATCTAAACCTCCACTAAACGCTAAGATGACTTTCTTGTTCATTGTTATATTTAATTTCTGGTTGTGTATTCACAACACTGTTTACTTTATTTTGATCAGGCTGATTTACAACCTCATTTTTTTTCATATTTTCCGGAACAAATAACATGGCTGTACATAAGCAGTTTTTACGTTCCTTTTTCATTAAAATTTCATAATTCACACAGTTCTTACAGCCGCTCCAAAACTCTTCATCCTGAGTCAGTTCAGAATAAATCACCGGCTTATATCCTAAATCACTGTTGATTTTCATTACCGCAAGACCTGTTGTTAATCCGAATACCTTTGCTTCCGGATATTTTTCTCTAGATAACTGGAAAACTTTATGCTTAATCTGAGTAGCCACTCCGCCATGCCTGAATTTGGGAGATACAATCAATCCCGAATTAGCCACAAACTTCCCATGCGACCAAGTTTCTATATAACAGAAACCTACCCACTCACCGTTTTCAGTAGCAACCACAGCATTGCCTTCTGAAATCTTCTTACTCAAATATTCGATGGAACGTTTTGCGATTCCCGTTCCTCTACGCTGTGCAGAATCATACATTTCCTGCTGTATTTCACTCACATACATTAGATGTTCGCATGAGGAAACTTCTATTTCCATTTATTTATCTAATTTTTTTGGCAAATTTAAAATATATTTTCTTTAAAAACCAAATTAAAAAGATATTTTTTTTGTTTTAAAAATTTACACAGGTAAAATTATCTTTATTGAAAAATATATTTTTGCTAATTTATTATATATTTGCTAAAATAATATAGCTATGGAAAATACATGTCCCAAATGCAAGGGGAATAAAGTGGTTAAAAGCGGAATTATCAATGAGAAACAGAGATTTCTCTGTAAAAGCTGCAACTATTATTTTACCGTAAAAAAGCTGGGAAAACAGATTGATGACTATTATGTAACCAAAGCCTTACAACTCTATCTGGAAGGCTTAAGCTACCGTGAAATTGAAAGAATTATTGGGGTTTCTCATGTTACGATAAGTTCATGGATCAAGAAATATAATATTACAAGGCCACCCCATTCTGAATTCCATCCTGTGTATAAAATATTAAAACAGAATGAATTGATTGAATACATTGCTAAAGAAGACAACATTAAAAATTCCGGGATTATTATTACTCAGTTTGCTGATAAGTATATGTTGATTAAATGGGAAAGGTTTAAGAAATAGAAGGTGGAATAAAGAGAATAGATTGATAGATAATAGACTTTGCAGCCTGAATTTTATACTTTCAATTCTATATAACTATAGTATTACCAATAGTATATATTAAATTTTCATAAATAAATTATTAATTCCAATTTGGCTTTCACAAAAAACAACGCCAAAAATTGATAATTTATGAAGAAATTACTTACATTTATTGGAATAGCCTTAATTAGCGGTTCTATGTATTCGCAGGGTTCTCCTGATTATGGCAGCGGATTAAAAATTAACCTCAATCCTGAGGGAGACAAATTCATCAGATTTATTTTATGGGATCAGCTTTGGCTAAGAAACAGCGCAATGAATCCCGGAAGCATGGTTGGAAATGAACCAACAGATAACACGTGGAATCTGGGTAACAGACGATTACGCGCTCTAACGTATGCGCAGATCTCTAAAAGATATATGATTCTCCTTCATTTTGGAATCAACAATCAGACTTTTATCAATGGCGGCGGATCAGGAACTTCAGGAACAGGAGGTTACGGAAACGGAAAGAAAACCCAGATGTTTTTCCATGATGCCTGGAATGAATATGCAGTTATTTTACCTGGAGAAGCAGGAAAATTCAGTTTATCTTTAGGGGCAGGGCTTCATTACTACATGGGACTTTCCCGTATGACTATGGCCTCTACCCTAAACTTTCTTACAGTAGATTCTCCGGTATTCTCATGGCCACTGATAGACAATTCGGATCAGTTTGGAAGGCAAATCGGAATGTTTGCTAAGGGTAAGTACGGAAAACTGGAATATCGTTTCAGCTTAAACAAACCTTTTGCTACAGACCTTGCTCCTGCGAATGTGACCGATCCGTCAAAAGCCGTAGCAGTAGACAATAACGGAAATCCAAGTTTTTCAAAAGCAGGATATGTTGAATATCAATTCTTAGATGAGGAATCCAACACCTTACCTTTCAAAGTAGGATCTTATCTTGGGACAAAAAAAGTATTCAATGTAGGAGCCGGATTTTACCATCAGGCAGACGGAACCAGAACTTCAGTGAATTCAAATGTAGAAAAACATGACATAACTCTTTTTGCGGTAGATGCTTTTGCAGATATCCCATTGGGAGAAGCCAAAAACAAAATGGCAGTTTCAGCCTACGCCGGATATTATAACTATAATTTCGGTCCAAATTATGTAAGAAATCTGGGAACAATGAACATTGCAGCTACCGACCCTAATTTCATTGGTAATAAAGCTATCGCAGGACCGGGAAATTTACAACCTACCATCGGAACAGGTAATATTATCTACGCACAGGCTGGTTTGCTATTACCAAGTCAGGCAGAAAAGCCGAAAATCAGAATACAACCCTTTGCAGCATATACTCACAAAAACTTTGAAGCATTTGACAAATCATCTTCTCAGTTTGATGTTGGAGCTAACTGGTTTATTGACGGACATCATGCAAAAATCACAACCCAGTATTCAACAAGACCAGTTTACACCAATCCTACTGAAAAACCTTCTTCAAAAGGAGAATTCATCATACAGTTCCAGATCTACTTATAATCTAAACACATTAAGGCAATATAAAATGTAAGATGAGCTAAGTTCTATTAAGAATAAAACATTTTACTCTTTCCATTAACATCAAAAACCAATCAATATGAGCGAAAATCATCACGAAAGCTACGAAAATATGACCGAAAAGCAGAAAAACCGCACCATCTGGAGTGTTATCACTGCTTCATCCCTCGGAACATTGATAGAATGGTATGACTTCTACATCTTCGGAAGTTTGGCCATTGTTTTAGCGACCAAGTTTTTCCCTGCAGATAATCCGACAGCGGCATTTTTATCTACGCTAGCCACTTTTGCAGCTGGATTTGTGGTAAGGCCCTTTGGAGCTTTATTCTTCGGAAGACTGGGTGACATTATCGGAAGAAAATACACTTTCCTTGTCACTCTGCTCATTATGGGATTTTCCACTTTTCTTATCGGATGTATCCCAAGTTATGAAACCATCGGGTTCCTGGCTCCGGTTTTGGTTTTAATCCTTAGATTATTACAAGGTCTTGCTCTTGGGGGCGAATATGGAGGGGCAGCAACTTATGTAGCGGAATATGCACAACCTCATCGAAGAGGCTACTGGACTTCATGGATTCAAACCACAGCCACAGCAGGACTTTTCATTTCACTGATTGTTATTTTAATTACAAAAAATACACTTTCTCCCGAAGAATTCGATGGCTGGGGATGGAGGGTTCCTTTCTGGATCTCAATCTTAATGGTGGGAGTTTCTTATATTATCAGAAAAAATATGAAGGAATCTCCGCTTTTTGCCAAGGCAAAAAGTGAAGGAAAAACTTCTAAAAATCCTTTAAAAGAGAGTTTTGGTAATAAATTCAACTTTAAATTCGTATTGCTTGCTCTTTTTGGAGCAGCAATGGGACAAGGGGTAATCTGGTATACAGGACAATTCTACGCTATGAGCTTCATGCAGAAAGTAATGAATATTGATTCTACTCAGGTAGATTATTTAATGGCAACTGCTTTATTTTTAGGAACTCCTTTCTTCGTATTTTTTGGTTGGTTATCTGATAAAATCGGAAGAAAAGCTGTAATGATGACCGGAATGCTGGTGGCAATTTTAGCGTACAGACCTATTTATGACAGCATGTTCAAAAGTGTCAGTCTTGAAAATAAAACGGTAGCCACTAGTGGAATTACCGAAAAAAGAACCGCTAAAATCCACAAAGATATTGCTACAGACAGCCTTGTAACCTTCCATAAAGAAACACTTTATACCGATGGAACTTTAATTAAAAAAGACAGTATCGTTCACTGGTCACCAAGTGGTCCTGTTATAAAAGACGGAAAAGCTGAAGAACCTAAGATTTCACAATCTGTAACGGTGAGTGACAACACAAAATGGTATCTGGTTTTCTTAGTATTCATCCAGGTGATCTTTGTAACTATGGTTTATGGGCCTATTGCAGCGTTCCTTGTTGAAATGTTCCCGGTGAGAATCCGTTACACTTCGATGTCTTTGCCTTATCATATTGGAAATGGTGTATTTGGAGGACTTCTTCCGGCCGTAGCTACTTATCTGGTAACTACAGGAAAAGAAGCGGGACATGCCACATGGTATCTTGAGGGATTATGGTATCCGATCGGAGTGGCTACAGTCTGCTTGATTATCGGATTAATTTATCTTAAAAATAAGAACAATAATCTTCACGATTAATCACTGAATCACTCAAATTTTTATTAATTTTAAAACTACTAAAATGAACGCACTAAAAAAAATATTAGGCATACTCTGGATCGCAATAGCTGTGGTCGTAGGATATTTTGCAATTACAGTAATGGGAATTCCAAAAATAACTTCCGGAAAACAGGAAGACCTGGTTTTCGGGATCATCATCCTGTTTGTACTGATGCCGATTGTTTCAGGTGGAATGGCTGTTTTTGGCTATTATGCTTTAACAGGAGAATATTCTGACGAAAAAATATAATTAAACAGATAATGATAATTGATGAATGCTCATATTCATCAATTATCTTTTATCCATCATCATTTATGAAAAAAAGACACGAACAAAAACTGGTTATCCTGAGCATCGGACTGATGATTGCTTTCAGTATTCCTATTTCACTGCTTTTCAATAATGAGCGGGAGGTTTTAGGATATCCTATGATTCTGATTTACCTGTTTGTTGTCTGGATGATCTCCATTGTAATTTCCTTTGTAATTGTAAAAAAGCACAATGAGTAGCTTCGCATTATTTTCTGTGGTTATGTTTTATCTGGCTCTCCTGTTCTTAGTTGCCCATCTGGCAGAGAAGAAAAGAAGCAAGTTCTGGATCAACAATCCTTACATTTATGCATTGTCATTGGCTGTGTATTGTACAGCATGGACGTATTACGGGAGCATCGGAGTGGCCGCTACAAGCGGATTAAACTATTTACCGATTTATATTGGCCCTGCAATGATTATTCCTGCCTGGATTTATATTAACACAAGAATTGTAAGAATTGCCAGGGTTAATAAAATAAGCAGCCTCGCAGATTTCATCTCGTTACGATATGGAAACAGCAGAAGTCTGAGTGCGATTATCACGATTGTCTGTCTTCTAGCGATTGTTCCTTATATAGGATTACAGATCAAAGCCATATCAGAAACCTTCCATCTGGTAACAGAAACTCCGATGTCGAAGAATATACTGACCGACAATGCCACATTTGTGGTGATTTTAATCGCTTTATTTTCTTCCTATTACGGAACAAGATATGTAGACGCTTCGGAAAAACGACTGGGAATTATCTCCGCTATTGCACTGGAAAGCTTTCTAAAACTATTCTTCATCATTATTCTTGGTCTTTTTGTGATCTACTATGTTTTTGACGGATTTACAGACATCTACCAAAAAGCTAGTCGTTTTGAAGATTTTAAAGAAAAAAATACTTTCAACGGCATTGAGGGTGCCATGAACTGGATGGTTTTATGCATGATCTCAGCAACAGCTATCTGTATATTACCACGACAGTTTCATACCGCGATCGTTGAAAACAGGCAGGAAAAGCACATCAGAACAGCAATATGGTTTTTTCCGCTTTATTTATTAATCTTCACCATATTTATTTTCCCGATTGCATGGGGCGGAAGGCTGATCTTTGATGGCGAGAAAGTAAATCCTGAGTTCTACTCTATTTTAATTCCACAGCATTTTGGTAATACATTAATCACCGTTCTGGTTTTCCTTGGCGGATTGAGTTCATGTATTTCCATGATTATCATCTCTGCTATTACTTTATCCATCATGCTTTCCAACAACCTCATCATTCCTTACGGTTTACTTGGAAAACTGAAATCTGAAAATGAGGAACAAAATACAAGAAGCATTACCAACATCAGAAAATTCAGCATTTTTGCACTGATTATCATGGCCTTTGTGTTCTACAAATATTTTATTTTAAAAACATCGCTGGATTCTGTGGGATTGATCTCTTTTGTAGTGATTGCACAGCTCGCTCCGGCATTTTTTGGAGCTATATTCTGGAGAAGAGGAAGTTATAAAGGTGCTGTTATTGGGCTTGCTGCCGGGTTGGCGATCTGCTATTTCGGATTAATCATTCCACAGTATTATTTTTCGTACAACCAAGAACTCAAAGGGGTTTTAAGGGATATGTATAATTCTTTCAACTTCTTTACCATTCCTTATCTGGCCAGGATTCCTCAGATTTTTTTCTGGTCAATTCTTGTGAATACTGGCTTGTTTACGATTGTTTCAGTGAGCACCAAAGGAAATTACCGTGAAAGAAACTTTGCTGAATTATATGTAGACATCGATAAATACATTCAAAATCACGAAAATGCATTCATCTGGAGAGGAACGGCCTATATTTCCGATATTCAGAATATCCTGGAAAGATTTTTAGGTAAAAATAAGACCGAACAGGCGTTGAGAATATTCAATTTAAAATATAATATTGATTCTAAAACAGAGACTGCTGATTCAAGATTCATTAAATTTTCGGAAAACCTTCTGGCAGGAAGAATCGGGACAGCTTCAGCTAAAATTCTGATTGAGGGAGTCACCAAAGAAGATAAAATATCACTGAAAGAAGTTTTGAATATCCTTGAAGAATCCAAAGAAAACATCAGTTTAAACAAAAAACTTACGGAGCAGTCTGAAGAATTACAGAAGCTTTCTGATGACCTTAGAAATGCCAATGAAAATCTGATTGTTAAAGACCGCCAAAAAGATGACTTTCTGGATTCTGTCGCCCATGAACTGAGAACTCCAATTACTGCGATACGTTCAGCAGGAGAAATCTTAGCTGACGATGATGATATTCCTTTTGAAATAAAGCAAGAGTTTTTAAATAATATCATCACAGAATCTGACCGGTTAAGTGAGATCATCAACGATATTCTTTATCTTGATAAACTTCAGCATGGTGAAATCTCGTTAAACATTCAACAAAACAACATTCTTGAAACCTATAAAAAAGCATTAAGCCCCCTATTGCACCTGATACAGCAGAAAAACATTCATTTAAGTGAGGTTAATCTCCTGAACCGGGTTATATTTGAATATGATGAAGCCAGAATGATTCAACTGCTTCAGAATATATGGGGAAATGCCCTAAAATTCACAGATGAACAGGGAACGATACAAACTAAATTATTTGAAAGAGAAAATCAGTTGATGATTACTATTTTCAATACAGGAAAGCACATTCCGGAAGAGGATCTGGAAATGATTTTTGACAAGTTTTATCAGTCTAAAAATCAGAACATTTTAAAACCTACAGGAAGCGGACTTGGCCTGGCTATTTCCAAGAAAATAATACAGGCCCACAACGGAAGTATAAAAGCTGAAAACAGCGGTCTTGGAGTAACTTTTACCATCAGTCTTCCTGACAGAATAATAAACGAGATTAAAAATGAAGTTGAACACCTTTAAAAAGCCTTTATGAAAAAGATAATCATTGCAGATGACGAACACAAAATATTAATGTCCCTGGAATACAGTTTTAAAAAGAACGGTTACGATGTTTACATTGCCCGTGACGGAACCGAGGTTCTGGAGTTTTTAAAAACAATGGTTCCGGATGTAATCCTGCTCGACATTATGATGCCGAATCTTGACGGCTACAGTACCTTAGACCTTATCAAACAGGATGCAAAACTAAAGGACACAAAAGTGATCTTTCTCAGCGCCAAAAACAATCCGAGAGATATTGAAAAAGGCCTTGAAATGGGAGCGGATGCTTACGTTACAAAACCCTATTCTATTAAGAAACTGATACAGCAGATTGAAGAGCTGTTTTAGAGAAAAAACACCAAACAGAAGACTATTAATATGAATACAGATACTCTATTTAAACAAAGCATAGAAGACAAAGAAAAATTCTGGAAAGAACAGGCTGAAGCTATACAATGGTTTGATTTTCCACAACAGATCCTTTCAAATGATTCCAATGGCTATCCTCAGTGGTTTGCTGACGGGAAACTTAATATATGCCATTTATGTATTGACAAACATATTGAAGATGGTTTCGGAGATCAGAATGCTGTTGTTTATGATTCACCGGTAACAGGGCAGAAAAAAACATACACCTTCAATCAGGCTAAAGAAGAAATATCAAAATTTGCAGGCGGACTGGCTTCTTTAGGATTAAAAAAAGGAGATACAGCAGTTATTTACATGCCAATGATCCCACAAACTCTTTTTGCCATGCTTGCCTGTGCAAGAATTGGAGTTATTCATAATGTAGTTTTCGGAGGATTTGCCCCACATGAACTGGTGGTAAGAATTGATGACTGCAAACCTAAAGTTTTAATCACAGCCACAGCAGGAATAGAGATTGCTAAAAGAATCCCCTATCTTCCATTAGTAGAAAAAGCAATTGAACTTGCTCAGGATAAAGTCGATAATATTATTGTTTACAACAGAAAATTAGTAGACAACCAACACGAAATGTTTGACGGGCTGATTGATTATGAAGAATTGGTTCAAAAATCAAACCCTGCCGATTGCGTTCCGGTAGAGTCCACTCACCCACTCTATCTTCTTTATACTTCCGGAACGACAGGTAAACCAAAGGGAATTGTTCGCGATACCGGCGGCTATGCTACTGCATTAAAGTTTTCCATGAAGTATGTATATGGTGTTGAACCAGGTGAAACTTATTGGGCAGCCTCTGATTTCGGCTGGGCCGTTGGACATAGCTATTCAGTTTATGGACCGTTACTCAACAGAAATACAACGGTAGTTTTTGAAGGAAAACCTATTATGACACCTGACGCAGGAACTTTCTGGAGAATTATCTCAGAGTATAAAGTTTCCGTGATGTTTACCGCTCCTACAGCCATCAGAGCGATAAAAAAAGAAGATCCCAATGGTGAATTGGTAAAAAAATATGATCTTTCGCACTTCAAAAAACAATTTCTTGCCGGTGAAAGATGTGATGTCGCTACTTTGGACTGGTTTACTGAACACATTGGAGTTCCCGCTATTGATCACTGGTGGCAGACAGAATCCGGGTGGCCGATGCTTGGTTTATTAACCTTTGATGAAAGTTACAATATCAAAAGAGCTTCCGCAGGAAAACCTATTCCCGGATATGACATCAAAATTTTTGATGAAAACGGACTGCAGCTGGATCCTCATCATGAAGGTTATTTAGTCATTAAACTCCCTCTTCCTCCGGGAGCACTTCTGGGCATCTGGAAAGACCATGAACGTTTTGAAAACAGTTATTTATCGCAATACAACGGGTATTATTTTTCTGGTGACGGAGCTATACAGGATGAAGATGGTTATATTTTCATCACAGGAAGAGTGGATGATGTCATCAATGTAGCCGGCCACCGGCTTTCCACCTCAGAAATGGAAGAAATTGTTTCGTCACACCCTGATGTTGCAGAGTGTGCTGTTTTAGGAATTGACGATGATTTAAAAGGCCAGGTTCCTTTTGCAACGGTTGTTTTAAAAAATGGTTCCACCATTACCGAAGAAGAAATTGAAAAGAATATCATTCAAATGGTTCGGGAAAAGATTGGCGCTGTAGCTTTTTTAAAAAATGCCTTAGTTGTCAAAAGATTACCTAAAACACGATCCGGAAAGATCTTAAGAAAGCTCATCAGAACCTTGCTTGATGGAAAAGATTTCCAGATTCCATCAACCATTGATGATGAAAAAATCATTGAAGAAATTCAGGAAAAGATCAGAGAATACAGAGCTTAAACGAAAAATTAAACATATATTTAAAATACGATTCAAATTTCAAAAAACGAAAGGGATATGAGAAATTACTTAATAGAAGATTTACCACAATACTTTGAAGATTACAAAAAATCCATCAAGAATCCGAAGAAATTCTGGGACAAAGTAGCCGATCAGAACTTTGTATGGTATCAGAGATGGAGCAAGGTTGTTAAGTACGATATGAATGAAGCCAAAATCGAATGGTTCAAAAACGCCAAGCTCAATATCACCAAAAACTGTCTGGACAGACATTTAGCCATAAGAGGAGACAAAACCGCAATCATCTGGGAACCCAATGATCCAAAAGAGGAAGCTCAGCACATCTCCTACAACGAATTATACACCCGTGTCAATAAAACAGCTAATGTTTTAAAGGATATGGGCATTGAAAAAGGAGACAGAGTCTGTATCTATCTTCCTATGATCCCAGAATTGGCAATTACCATGCTGGCATGTGCTAAACTGGGCGCCGTTCATTCCGTTATATTTGCCGGATTTTCTGCTTCTGCCGTATCTTCAAGAGTGAATGACTGTGAAGCTAAAATGGTGATCACTTCAGATGGAAGCTACAGAGGAAATAAAGTGCTGGATCTGAAAAGCATTGTTGATGAAGCAGTAGAAAAAACACCAACGGTTGAAAACATTCTTGTAGTTAAAAGGACCCACAATGAAATCAAAATGAAAGAAGGAAGAGATCACTGGTTGTCTGACCTGTATGAAAAAGCTTCTCCTGATTTTGTAACCATTATTATGGATTCTGAAGATCCGCTTTTCATCCTTTACACTTCCGGTTCTACGGGAAAACCAAAAGGAATGCTTCATACCTGTGCCGGATATATGGTGTATACTGCTTACACCTTCAAAAATGTATTTAACTATAAAGAAAATGATATTTACTGGTGTACAGCAGATATTGGCTGGATCACAGGCCACTCTTACATTCTTTACGGACCATTGCTGAATGGAGCTACCACTGTTATTTTTGAAGGAGTTCCAACGTATCCTGAACCGGACCGTTTCTGGGAAGTGATTGAAAAACATAAAATCACGCAGTTCTATACCGCTCCTACCGCCATCCGTTCTTTAGCTAAAGAAAGCACAGAATGGGTAGACAAGCATGACCTGAGTTCTCTGAAAGTCATCGGATCTGTAGGGGAACCTATTAATGATGAAGCATGGCACTGGTTTAATGATCATGTTGGAAAGAAAAAATGCCCGATTGTTGATACCTGGTGGCAAACCGAAACCGGAGGAATTATGATTTCACCTCTTCCTTTCGTTACCCCTACCAAACCTACTTATGCAACTCTTCCTTTACCGGGAATCCAGCCTGTTTTAATGGATGATAAGCGTAATGAAATTACAGGCAATCAGGTAACCGGAAATCTTTGTATCCGTTTTCCATGGCCGGGCATTGCAAGAACCATCTGGGGAGACCATCAAAGATATAAGGAAACCTACTTTACGGCTTTCCCTGGGAAATATTTTACAGGTGACGGAGCTCTGAGAGATGAAGTAGGTTATTACAGAATTACAGGGCGTGTAGACGATGTTATCATCGTTTCAGGTCATAATCTGGGAACCGCTCCTATTGAAGACAGTATCAACCAGCATCCTGCTGTTGCAGAGTCTGCAATTGTAGGCTATCCACATGATATCAAAGGAAACGCATTGTATGGTTATGTTATGCTTAAAGAATCCGGAGAAGGTCGTGATAAGGAAAATCTTAAGAAGGAAATCAATCAGTTGATCGCTGACCAGATAGGGCCTATCGCCAAGCTGGATAAGATACAGTTCGTTTCAGGTCTTCCAAAAACACGTTCCGGAAAGATTATGCGTAGAATCCTTAGAAAAATTGCGGAGGGAGACTTCAGTAATTTTGGTGATATCAGTACTTTATTGAACCCGGAAATTGTAGAGGAAATTAAAAACGAAAGAATTTAATCGGATTTAAAATAGTAAAACAAAGAGATCATTTCTATATGGAGTGATCTCTTTTTATGTATAAGCTTCTCATTATCTTTTTATATAACCTCTCGCTGATTTCGCAAATTACGTAGATAATGATATTATAATAAACTATTTTTTAGAGTCTTGAAGACTCTCCAATCCACTTCGTTCCGTTGAGAATGACAGAATTAAAATATAATTGCGGGTATTAAATCTGCGTGAGCAATAAATTAACTCATATCCGAAAATTAGAGTTAAATAATAGGAAAGTTTTAGATCCTTCTTTTATCAGGGGAATTGATGAAACCTTAATTCCTGTATAGGATTTTAAAAAAAATTATTAAGTTGATAAATTTAAACACCCGTTCAATAGATATTTTCAAATATTTTAACATTACTTTATAGATAAAATATTAATAGATAAATTTTATTGACTTTACATTAAAAAAATAGAAAAATTATTATTAACTTTAATCACAACTTTAAAACCCATTAATTATGTCAAATATATTAGCTGGGCTATTTGAGCACCATAGCGATTACAAGAAGCTTGAGAGTGATCTGGAAAATTCAGGAATTCCTAGTTCTGATTACATCATATACCTTAGCAGTGAAACAACTAACGCCCAATACCTGGCAAGTGTGGCGGTAAAGGATAGCAGCCAGACGGATAATGTCCGGAGTATTTTCACGCAGCATGCAGTGATCAAAACTTATTTATTTGAAAATATGAGTATTGATCAGGCCAATTATGATACAATTAAAAAGTACATAGATGCCAGAAACAGGGCTGAGATTCACAACAGCCCGGACATTAGAATTAAAACCTCAACCGAGGGTATCAATTCAGAAGTGAAATCCTAATCGATATAAAACCTAATAACCAGAAATCCGTAGTACATACTACGGATTTTTTATGTTTGAAAAAAGTAAAATTTTTCGTATTTTCGTCTAAATATAGGCATCTGCACAAATGAGTTACGATTTAGAACAAGAGAATAAAGAGATCCTTGCCAGATATAAGGACCTGATTTCCAACACATACAGAACTTTAGATGAGGAAAATAACAAACTCATCCGGAAAGCATTCGATATTGCATTGGATGCTCATAAAGACCAAAGGAGAAAATCCGGAGAGCCTTACATCTATCACCCTATCGCTGTAGCCAAAATTGTAGCAACAGAAATTGGTTTGGGGGCAACGTCTATTGCCTGTGCATTACTGCATGATGTCATTGAAGATTCTGATTACACTTATGAGGATCTGAAAAAGATCTTTGGAGAGAAAATCGCCAATATCGTGAATGGATTAACCAAAATATCCATCATGAACCATCAGAATATCTCTGTACAGTCAGAAAATTACAGAAAACTGTTGCTGACACTGTCTGAAGATTTCAGGGTTATCCTGATCAAAATCGCAGACCGTCTTCATAATATGAGGACACTGGAAAGCATGGCTCCGGACAAGCAGAAAAAAATCGCCTCAGAAACGGTTTACATTTATGCTCCCATGGCACACCGCCTTGGGTTATACAACATCAAATCTGAGCTGGAAGATCTTTCCTTAAAATACAATAATCCGGAAGTATACAATGAAATCACGGAAAAGTTGGAATTGGCCAAGGAAAGCCGTGAAAGATACATTGAGGAATTTAAAACCGAAGTTTCTGAGAGACTTAAGGAAGAAGGTTTAAATTTCACCATCAAAGGCCGCGCAAAGGCTATTTCTTCCATTTACAGAAAAATGCTGAAGCAGGGAGTTTCTTTTGAAGAAGTTTTTGATAACTATGCGATCAGGATTATCTATAAATCGGATGCTAAAAACGAAAAATTCCTGGCCTGGAAAATTTACTCCATTGTTACGGATGTTTATCACAGTAACCCGTCAAGAATGCGTGACTGGATCACCCAACCCCGTTCCACAGGATATGAAAGTCTTCACCTTACCGTTCTGGGCCCTGATAGAAAATGGATTGAAGTACAGATCCGTTCAGAAAGGATGGACGAAATTGCTGAAAAAGGAGTTGCCGCCCACTATAAATATAAGGAAGGCTATAAACAAAGCTCCGATGACCGTAATTTTGAAAAATGGGTTACGGAAATCCGTGAAGTCCTTGAGCAACAGCAGAACCTTTCTACTTCTGAACTTTTGGATAACATCAAGCTGAATCTTTATTCAAAAGAGGTGTTTGTATTTACTCCAAAAGGTGAAATTAAGATCTTACCAACCAACGCAACTGCTTTAGATTTTGCCTTCTCCGTTCACTCAGACCTGGGAATGAAATGTTTAGGGGCTAAAATCAACGGAAAACTGGTTCCGATTTCTTATGTCCTTCAAAATGGAGATCAGGTAGATATCCTTTCTTCTCAGAACCAGAAACCGAAGTCTGACTGGCTGGAATTTGTAGTAACTTCAAAAGCAAAATCCAAAATTAAAAGTTACCTGAATTCCCAGAAAAACCAACTGGTGGAAGAAGGTAAAGAAACACTGCAGAGAAAACTGCGTCATGCAAAAATCAATTTCAATGATGAGGAGATCAATAAATTACAAAAATTCTTTAATCTAAAATCATCACAGGAACTATTTCTTAAATTTCAGACCAACGAACTGGATGCAAGCAGTTTAAGAAAATATATTGAAAGTAAAAACGTATTCAATAATTTACTTTCCAGATTCAGAAAATCTCCATCCAAAAATGTTCATTTCGAGGAACCGAAAGAGCAAAACCTTGACATGATTATCTTTGGAAAAGATGAGGAAAAACTGAACTACAGCTATGCAAAATGCTGTACGGTAATCCCGGGGGACAAAATTTTCGGATTCATCACCATTTCCGATGGAATCAAAGTACACAGTGACAACTGCCCGAATGCCATTAACCTGAGAGCACAGTATGATTATCGTGTCATCCCTGCCAAATGGGTCAATGCAGAAAGCTTCAAGAACAGAGTGAAGATCGAAATCGAAGGCCTTGACAGGATGGGTATGATCAACGATATTACAACGGTCATCAGCGGAAGTATGGGTATGGATATGAAAAGTATGTCTATTGAATCCAACAACGGAGTTTTCACAGGAAACATCAATCTTGAAGTTAAGAATAAGGGGCAATTGGAGGAGACCTTCAAGAAGCTCAAGAATATTAATGGAGTCTCAAGAGTGAGACGACTACAATCGTAAACATGAATTTATCACTTTATTTTAAAAGATTTTTCAACAACAGTCAAGCCTCAGGAATTATCCTTATTTTCTGCGTGCTTATTTCATTACTTATTGCCAATTCATCTCTTGCTGAAAGTTTTCAGAACTTTTTAGACAAGGAGGTAGGAACTCATCTGTTTCAGCTGGAGTATCCTGTCAGCATCTGGATCAATGACGGTCTGATGGCTGTATTCTTCCTTCTGGTAGGACTGGAAATCAAAAGAGAGCTTGTAGAAGGTGAACTTTCTTCTTTTAAGAATGCTTCACTGCCTATTTTTGCAGCAGTGGGTGGAATGCTTGTTCCGGCGGTTATCTACAGTATTTTCAATTACGGAACGGAATACAGCAATGGCTGGGGAATTCCCATGGCTACAGATATTGCTTTTTCTCTTGCCATTATTTCTATGCTTGGGAAAAAAATCCCAAACTCAATTAAGATATTTTTAGCCGCACTGGCTATCGTAGATGATCTGGGAGCGATTCTTGTGATTGCTATTTTTTATACAGATCAGATTCATTGGACCTATCTTCTACTCTCTTTCGGAGTTACTGCTTTATTGTTTACTTTAAACTTTTTAAAGGTTACCAAAACAATATTTTATATTATTCCGGGACTGTTTTTATGGTATTTCCTTCATCACTCCGGAATTCATGCAACGATTGCAGGTGTTGTACTGGCATTTTCAATTCCTACCAATGCTTCCAATGTTGAAATTTCACCGCTGGAAAAACTGGAGCATCAGCTTCACATTCCTGTAAGCTTTTTAATCATGCCTATTTTCGCTTTGACGAATACCAATATTACTTTTTCAAGTGAAATGGTAGCAGGTGTTACAAGTACATTAGGATTAGGAATTATCTGCGGATTGATTCTTGGAAAACTGATCGGGATCAATCTATTTTCTTTGATTGCTATTAAATTAAGGCTCAGTTCTCTGCCTCAAAACAGCAACTGGACTCAGATGATCGGAGTAGGTTTGCTGGCAGGAATAGGATTTACCATGTCTATCTTTATTGCTTTATTGTCCTTTAAAGGGGAAATTCTCATCCAGGACGAGGCTAAATTTGCTATTCTGATCGCTTCCTTTATTGCGGCCATTTTAGGATTTACTATTTTAAGCATCAACTCTAAAAGAAATATGGAACCGGAAGAAGATTAATTCTTTTTCTGGTTTTCCAGCTTTCTACGATGTTCTTCATCACTTTCAAAATTGGGTTCTGTAACCTGTGCATGATACTGAACCGTTTCTTTCTGAATCTCATCCGAAAGCAGCTTTTCTATTCTGAGTTTTCTGATAGCCATATTCAATTCATTCCCGAAAAGTAAAAGATATACATTTACATTCACCCAAACCATCAAAAGGATCATACTTCCAATAGACCCGTAAAGAACGTTATACCGGGCAATATCTTTTACATAAATAGCAAAAATATAGGTCGTCACCAGAAACAGTATTGTGGTGAGAATCGCTCCGGGAATCGCCTGTCTGAACCTTGTAATTTTCACAGTCCCCAACCAATAGAATAAGGTTAAAAGGATAAAATAAAACAAAGGAAAAGAAACAAAACCAATGATACTGGAAAGGTTATCCACCAGCCATGTTACGTCATAAGCAGGGGTAAAAAGCTTCATTACAACCTCCACATAATAGACTCCGAAAAGTGTTAGAAAAACCATGGTAATGAAACCTATTGTGATAAAGAATGAAAGGATAAACTCTTTTACATCACTGAGTTTTTCTTCTGTATTTTCATTAAACCCATTAATCAGGGAAAAAGTACCATTTGTTGCAAATATGAGCGCCAATACGATTGTCAGGTTACTGATCCCTTTCATATTGGGAATAATATTGGTTTCGATATAGCCTCTCACATCGCCTTCCATATTGGATGGGAACACATTATGCATCAGTACATCAAAAATATAGAACTGTAGCTTGTCATAATGCGGCATATATGGCAGCACGGAAAGCAGGAACAGAATAAAAGGAAATAGACTCATGGTAAAACTCCAGGAAATAGCAGCTGCCTTTCGCCCTATCTTTCCTTTAAAAATCCCGGAGATATAGATCTGAAACATCTGCCAAAGCGATATTCCCAAAACGGGAATATGGATGTCATCAAAAAACTCCTGAACTTTCAGGATAAATCTGGGAACCTTTACACTCATCTATTGCTGCAATTTCGTGATTAGTCAAAAGATTAAATACCAACTCACCCAAATGATGAGTGTTTTTTGAAGATATTTTCTCGATCTCTCTTACAAATATAAACATTTTCCCTCTCCTGTTTCTCAATGTGAATTATATAGAATTGAGACTTATGGACATTCACCACAAAAATCCGGATAATTTCTCTTTTATAGATATGATCCTTTTTACATTAACTGCAGACTATTAAAATAATTAAAATTGTATTCAGCCCCTACACATTAAACTGCCGTAAATGATGATCCATATGTTTATAAACAAAAATACCGATTTCTTCTTTTGTCATCTTTCCAAAGAAATCATGAATAAAATCCGGGTTGGCATAACTATCATAGGAAGCTATTTGTCCTTTCCATTTCTTTTGAAGAGCTTCTGTGTCTCCTGATAATTCCTTTATTGCAAAACTTCCGGCAGGAGAGTTTTTGCCCATCGGCTTATCATCCTTTACCATTCCCTTAAGAACCATTTTCCCAAAGATCTTTCCTAAAAAATCCTGCTTATATCTGTATTGACTGCTTCCCAATACCCAATCATTCCAGTCCGTACAATGCTTTACCATCTGATAGAGGTTCATCTTTCCCCATTGCGCGGTATTCTTTTGAGAAAGTGTATCAATCCTGCCGATGAGCTCTTCTCTTGCGTTATTATCAAATATTGTTTTCATAATAAATCTTTTTGTAAAATTATTACAGTCCAGAAAGATCCTTACTACACAAAAATGACATCCAACAGTGTATTTTGTGCCAAAATTAATGTAACTTTAAGTACTAATAAACTGATATGAAGCACATTTCAATTATACTGTATGAAAATGTAATGTGTACAGCAGTCTCCAACACCATTGCATTGCTTACAAGCGCCAATGAAACAGCACTTAGAAATCATCTGCCTGCTCTTTTTCAAATAGAATTTATTGGGGCTGATCAAAAAGTGGTAAAAACCAATCTTCCCATACAGCTTCAATGTTCAAAAACTATAACTGATGAATTTAAGACAGATGTAGTCATTATTCCGCCTAATAATATCTCTTCTTCAGAACAGGCGGATGCATTATTAGCTGAAAATCTTCAGCTTCTTACATGGATAAAAGAAAAATATAACCAGAAAGCTGAAATAATCAGTTTGTGCACAGGCGCTTATTTTTTAGCTGAATGTGGACTGCTAAATGGTATGCCTGCCACTTCACACTGGGGCGCTTTGGAAGACCTGCAAAAAAAATATCCTTTAATCGACTTTAAGCCGGATCATGTAGTTACTCATTCTAAGGCGATCATCACAGGTGGCGGCGGATTTTCATCTTTAAATGCCCTGCTTTATTTTATAGAAAAGAACTCCACTAAGGAAATTGCAGTGGAACTCAGCAAATATTATGCATTAGACTATGGTCGTACTTCACAGAATATTTTCAGTATTTTTTCCGGACAGCGCCTCCACGATGATCATGAAATCCATCAAGCTCAAAATTATATTGAAAAAGGATTTAAAACTGACATTTCCGTAGAGCAAATTGCCAGCCGTGTCAATATGAGCAAACGAAATTTTATCCGAAGGTTTAAAAATGCAACCACTTTGAATCCTATAGAATATATTCAGCGAGTAAAAGTAGAAGCCGCCAAAAAAGCATTGGAAACCGGAGAATCCAATATTGCCGATATTACTTACAGCATTGGCTACAATGACCTGAAAACATTCAGAACTTTATTCAAACGAATCACTGGTCTTACTCCTATTGATTACAAAAACAAGTATAAGGGCAATTTAATTGATTAAAATGAAAAAGAATGGCGTCATTATCATCTTCCAACAGCCAATCTGAAATATTTATTCTTAAATTTCAACCGTTAAAAAATCACTATCTTTGCCGACTGAAAATTTTATCAATGCGAATCAGCTTACTTTGTATCGGAAAGACAGACGACAAGGAAATTACCTCTCTGATCACTTACTATCTTAACCGTCTTCCCAAGCACTGGAATTTTGAAATTACAGAGATTCCTGATGTTAAAAATGCCAAAAACTTATCTCCGGATCTTCTTAAAAAAGAAGAAGCTAAACTATTTCTGAATCATATTGATAAAAATGACCTAGTTGTGATTCTTGATGAAAAAGGAAAACAGTTTACCAGCCGTGAGTTTTCCCAGAAAATTGACAACTGGATGAATTCTTCTGTAAAAAAGGTGCATATCCTGATTGGTGGTGCTTACGGCTTTTCAGAGGATATTTACAGCAGGGCAAATGAAAAAATGTCATTATCAAAAATGACCTTTACCCATCAGATGATCCGTCTATTCATTGTTGAACAGCTTTATCGCGCAGATCAGATCCTTCAGGGGAAACCCTATCATAATGACTAAAAAAAGCCCTATCAATAATAAGGCTATATTTTTAATCCGATCTGTCTGTTAGCTTCTCCTACGACAAAAGCAACAGAATTGGCTATATTAAAACTTCGAATGAGTTTTGACATTGGAATGGTTAAATGGTGCTCAAACTGATCTAAGACTTCTTTACTCAGTCCTACACTCTCCTTTCCGAAAACCAACCAATCCCCATCCTGGAAAGTATTATCCAAATATGACTTTTCTGCATGGGAACTCATTAAGAATACCCGTGACGGATCTGGGATACTTTTTACCCATTCCTCTACATTAGCATATTCAGAGACATCAAGATGTACCCAATAATCAAGGCCGGATCGCTTCAGGTTTTTATCATTAATTACAAATCCGAAGGGATGAACCAAGTGCAGTCTGCAGCCTGTTCCCACACACAAACGACCAATATTTCCCGTATTATTAGGTATTTCAGGTTCTACAAGAACAATATTTAACATGTATTATCTTTTATATGAATAAAAAACTGCCAAAGCTAAGCGTTTGCTATATTCAGCTGTTCTTTATGTATGATTAAAATGATGATTTTCTACAACCTGTATATTCAAGTTGTCTTTTAGTCGCAGAAAAAAGTATAGCTTTTGGTGATATTATTTTCTATCACATTTAGTATAATAATCGGCTAATATTGCTTTTTCATACCCATATTTTACAGCTTTATCCAGGTTTTCACAAGCTTCTTTAGGCTTGGCTGTATTAAACAGGATCAATGCTTTTGTTACATATGACTGAGCAAACTTAGGATCAATGGCAAGGGCTTTATTGACGTCTGCAAGAGCATCCTTATTTTTTCTCATTTTTAAATAAACATCTGCCCGTCCGTTATACAGCAATGATTCTGGCTTTTCAGCAATGAGTTGATTATAGTCTTTCAGCGCATCCTCCAGCTCACCATTATTTTTTTTCAGATTGGCCAACCCTGTTTTAGCAAAAATATTATCCGGTGCAAAGTTCAGGATCTGATTAAGGTCCTTCTTGGCCAGATCTTTTTTTTCCTGACTTTCATAAATCTTGGAACGTGTAAGATAGAGATCAGTACTTTTATCATCTACTTTGAGCCCCTTTTCAATATAATCCAATGCTCTTCTTTTATCTCCTTTCTGGCTGTATAGAGAAGCAAGGTTCTCATAGACAGATACTGACATCGGGTTGGTCTTTAAGGCATTATCATACGATTTAAAAGCAGACTCTGTTTTACCCAGTCTTCTTTGTGCTGTTCCCAGATTATTATAATATTCGGATTGAATTTTTCGGATCTGTTCTTTATCTGCCAGTTTGGAATACTGTTCTTCAGCACATTTATAATCTGCTTTTTTAAAACATTCTTCGGCCATTTTTTTATCCTGGGCAAAGACATGGAATGAAAAGCTAACGAAAACTAAAAGTAATAAAGATTTTTTCATGAGGATATATTTTGTTTGTTGATTACTTTCCTGGCAAGTGCACCAAATATCACTCCCAATAAAGATCCAACAAACGCTCCCACCAAAATATCAATTGGAAAATGCACTCCTAAATATATTCGGCTGTAAGAAACCACTATAGCCCATACAAATATAGCATAAGGAAACCATTTAAGTTTATTTTTAAGCAAAATACTTAAAAAAGCGGCTAAAAAGAAGGTATTCGACGCATGGGCAGAATAAAATCCAAACTGTCCGCCACATTTCACAATTCTCATGTAGTGCTCCAGAGTGGGATCATGGCATGGTCTTAATCTTGCCACTCCATATTTGAATACGCTGGCAAGCTGATCAGAAACTGTTGCTCCCAATGCTAAGAATATAAGAATAAAAACTAAAGATTTTAGCTTATAATTTTTGTACAAAAAATAAAGGAATATAATATAAAGGGGTACCCAGATCCAGGTACTGGATATCAGCATCCAAAACTGATCAAAAGCCGGATCGCCTAAATTGTTAAGGTATAGAAACACCTGCTTATCTTCCTGAATGATTTCTTCCATACGTTATCTGCTTACTGGCCCTTCGTAGGTTTCATCATCGGCTGGCTTTGGTTTTGGAGGCTCCTGAGTGGCAGAGGTAGGCTCTGTAAGAATGTCTTTCTCGATATCCTTCATCGGGTTGAAGTCTTTAGCTGCATCTTTCACCTTCTCAATTTCACGTTTGATCTCAGAAACAGGATTATCCGTTTCCTTCATGATCTCGGTTTTAATATCTTCCACAGCGCCACGCATTTTTCTAACGCCTGCACCTAGGTCACGCGCGATCTGAGGCAGCTTATCAGGTCCGAATAATACAACGATTGCAATGGCAATCAATGCCATTTCTCCAATGCTTAATTCCATGCTGTAAAATTACGAAAGATTATACATTTATTGATGATAAACTAAAAATTTAAACAAATTTTAAGATTTTGACTGCGAGGCTGGTTTTAAGTCCTAGGTTTATGGTTTAATATTTAAGGTTTATAGTTGTACCTCTGGTATCCTGATTTACTTTCTCCCATCCCCATTCATCATCTATCTGTCTGTTATCTCTTCATTCCAACCCCTCTCCTTTTTTTAAATAGCATCTCAAACAGTAATTACATTCAAATTAACAAATAATTAATTCAAATGATTGAGAATTAATTAACATTTTATTACATTTACTATACACAATCTTAAATACATTTTATTATGAAAAAACTAGTTACTTCCTTTAAATTTATCGCTGTATTATCGGTATTAACCTTCAGCAGCTGTAGTGATGATAACAACGAAATTACAAAACAGGAAACCGTTCAGGCTAAAATCACCACTGCTGATCTTAAAAAAGAGACCACTCCTACTTCACAGACTGTTCCTGATGTTGTACAGATTCAACTGAGCGAATCTCAAAAGAACCTTGAAAAATATCTGAACAATGACCTTCAGATTGCCGGTGTGAATGTAATCGGAAAAATCTCAACTCAAAAAGGAATCGAACTGTCTCAACATCTTATTTCTGATAAAGATCAGTTTATTGCTGTGGGAAACCTTATGGATCTTTCTACTGTAAAATTGGGAAGAATTGGTGATCTGTATACAGGAGATGATCTTAGCACTGCCCAAACCGGATTAAAAGAAATGGTAACTGAAGAAATAAAAACAGGAACCAACGTTATGGAAGTAATCTGGAGCAATAAAAATGGAAAGTTTACAACGCTTTGCTTTTATAATGAATCAGGAATAATCTGGGATAATGTCCTTGGAAGCCTTACCATAATGGATACAAGAGGTACCGCCGAAGACTCTAATGCAGGAGCAACAGCAAAAGTGGCCTCTAAATGGTACAAGGAATGGTGGACTGCAAA
Source organism: Chryseobacterium sp. MYb328 (assembly GCF_037572595.1). Taxonomy (NCBI): domain Bacteria; kingdom Pseudomonadati; phylum Bacteroidota; class Flavobacteriia; order Flavobacteriales; family Weeksellaceae; genus Chryseobacterium; species Chryseobacterium sp. MYb328. The sequence goes on from NZ_JBBGZQ010000006.1 coordinate 124,630, forward strand.
ATGGCTTTGGGGATCTAAAAGAGGTGAAGCAGGATATCAAATCACCATTTATTATACAGGCTCAAGTGTTTCCAATGCTGATGTAAATGACTGGTCCAACATCAGTTTAGGAAAGGCAAAAAGCGAAAGCAAGATCACTAAAAGAACAGGAGCTTACGGACAATGTCAGTATGCACTGGGTCTCTGTACTCCAACCGGTTCTTTAAGCTTTAATGCAAGTAAATTTTCAGTATCATTTTCAGGACTTGGAAGCAATATTGTAGCTAATGGCACAAAATCCCTCTATCCTTAAGCTATCAAAACATAATCCTACTATACTCATTACATTAATAATACAATCTAAACAATAAGATTATATCTCAGAAGGATTATAAAATTCATATTTAATCTTAAAAAATACAATGAAAAAAGCAAACATTATTTTCGTACACGGACTTTGGGCTGACGGCTCTGGTTGGAACAAACTTATTCCCACTTTATTAAAGGATGGCCACAAAGTAATTTCCGTACAAAATCCATTAACAACTCTAGAGGATGACGTATTAGCTACCCAAAAGGCGTTGGCAAGAGTGGAAGGCCCAACAATCTTAATAGGTCACTCATGGGGCGGAGCAGTAATCACTGCGGCAGGAAACGATCCAAAAGTAAAAGGACTGGTTTACGTTGCCGCACTAGCGCCTGACGAAGGGGAAAGTTTAGGGGAGCTTTCAGAAAAGTATCCCGCCGAAGCGTCAAATCACCTTGAAATTGCAGATGGCTTAATATGGATGGGACTTGAGGGAATGCAAAAGCACTTTGCAGGTGACCTTCCACAGGAGGAAACAGCATTGATGTACGCTACTCAAGGGCCTGCCTCCATAGCTTTATTTGGAGCACAGATAACAACAACACCTGCATGGAAAGAAAAACCAAACTGGTATATTATAGCAAAAAACGATCATACCATCAACCCTGAATTGGAACATTTTTTTGCTGACAGAATGAAAGCTACTACAATTGAATTGGAAAGCAGCCATGTTCCTATGATCTCACAACCGGATGCTGTATTAAAAGTGATTAGAGATGCAGCTACTTCTATACAATAGATCATTAAATTTCGTTAGAATTCAAATTATTAAAAAACCAAAGGGAGCGTGCTTCCTTTGGTTTTTATTTTTTTTAAAATTCTTTAAAATATTATTACTCTATTTTCTGCTTTAATAGATCAACTGCATTTTTTTTCAGCCCAAAAGTTTCTCTTAATATTTGGTATAACTGCTCGTTGTTTTCTACTATAACCGTTTCTTTTTCTCCAGTTCCCCGTCGTATATTTAATGTGTGGCCAGCGAGGGTATAACGTGCATTTTCATCTACTTTTGAAAGAATAAGGTTCTTTTTAAAATTGGATTCCGGGTAAGTAGAAAGATACCAATTGGAAATATCCAGATCCAGAGGTTCTACACGCTCAAGTTCAAACCGATATACTGGCAGCCAGTTTTCTCTTTGAGTCCAAAGTGTATAAGCTCCGTTTTTCTGTGAAATTTTAAATTGTTCATTAGGTGTCTGTTGAGGCTTTTCCTCATTCAGAAGTAAAGGTCCGGTAAGTGTCGCTGTTCCAAAGCCACAGTCTACAAGGTATTTCTGAGCATTTAGTTCTACAATCAGTAATAAGTGTGTTCTGGCGGAGCTGCTGTTTTCGTCTTTTCGCCACAACACTCTGCCCAACTGCAATTCTACTGTAAAGCCGATATATTTCAAGATTTCACTCAAAATCAGGTTCTGTTCATAGCAATAACCGCCCCTGGATTCAACGATTAATTTCTGAAAAATATCTTCGGGATCCAATGACGGCACTGTTCCTGTATAAGAATCTATATTTTCAAATGGAATATACTGAGGATGCAACTGATGAATATTTTTTAAAACCTCTATATTCATTTCCAAATTTCCCGAATAGTGAATTCTTTTAAGGTATTTTTCTAATTTTAATTGGTTCATAATATTCATTTATAATTCTTTTTTTAAGATATTTTTGGTGAAAACCCAACGGTCTACTGATAATTTTCCTCCACCTTCCATAAGCAAAGTTACAACTATTCCAATCGCAAGAATATCAAACTGACATCCCTCTCCTTTTTGGGTACCCAGCCAATTCATAAAAAAACCGTTATCCAGATGAGAAGAAAACATAATTCCAATCAGTAACCCTATAAATGATAAAGCCCAGAATCTGGTTGCCCAGCCCAATAACAGTGATATTGATCCCAAAAATTCTACCAAAATTACTGTACTTGCAACCATATAGGGAAGCTGCAAATTTTCTGTGAAAAATTTCATTGTTCCATCCCAACCCATTCCTCCAAATAACCCCAACGTTTTTTGAAGCCCATGAGGTATAAATACAATACCTACAGTCCACCTTAGCAAGGTTCCGGTCCAGGTATTATTCGTTTGAAAAATTAAATGTTTCATGTTAATTAAAAGAATAAAAAAGTTATAATAAAAAATGTATATTTCAATGAAACAGCCTGATCGCAGCAAATACTCCAAAATTCTGTTTACTTTCCTTAAAAGGTCCATAGTGATCCCAATTGGCACCAAGCCCAAAAGTGAGAAGTTTATAACTTACCCCAAGCCGAAGCATCAGATAACTGCGTGCGTGTGCTCCATCTTTTATAGTTTCTGAATAAAGAGCCTGAATTCGTGAATATCCTTTCCAATTTTCGTTGATTGAAGGTTTATATTCCAATAACATCATACCTTCTGCTATACTTTTTTCAGAAAACCCAATAAATCTGGGATTGAAAATGAGTAAAAATTCGGGGGTACTTAATGAATATAATATTCCTGCTGTAGGCCTAAGTCCTGTAGTAGGAGTATAATGCATTCCACCCAATACCCGGATATTCTTAATCACTTCAAAAGTTAGATTTGCCTGAATCATGGCATCATTGGAATGCTCTTCATTCCATTTTGAAGAAATGTTGGCAGCACTAAAAAAACCCAACCCTCTAATATCCTGAAAACCTTTATTGATAGTCATCTGGGTAGCAATTCCTTTATTCCCTGCTAAAGCTTCAAAGGCAATAGGAGAATTGGGAACCTGTTTATTATTTTGAGAGAAAAATAATAAGGGCATTAAGCCAATACTGAAAAGTAATATTTGTTTCATTTTCTAAGCCATCGTAATTGTATTTGCAAAATTCTCAAATACAACAAGATCAGGTTAGAACATATGCATCCATTACCAGGATAAATCAATCTTTTTTTTATAATCTGACGGACTTAGACCCGTGTGCTTTTTAAAAAGACGAGAAAAATAAGAAGCATCATCTATACCTAAGGCCACTGCAACTTCAGAAACAGTATATTGAGGTAAAGACAGCAAAGCTCTAGCCTCCATCACAAGAGCTTCAATAATAATTTCGGAAGCCGTTTTTCCAGTTGCTTTTTTTATTGTTTTATTCAAATGATTAGGGGAAACATTAAGCAGATCAGCATATTCTTTTACAGCATGTAAATTCTGAATCCGACTTGTAATTAACCTCCTAAATTTCAACACAACAGTTTCATTAGCTGATAGATACTCTTTCGGAAGCTTTTCTATAAAATGCCTGATCTCTCCCAATAAAGTAAAAAGATAAAGCCTAACCAGTTCCATACTATCACTGGTTATATACAAGCTCTCCATCTGCTTCAGGATCAGAAAAATCCTCTTCTCATGTTGATCATCCAGATAAAGTGTAGGATTGTTTTTAATCTCTGCATAACTCAGAATATCCTGCAAATATTTCAATCCTGGGCCTTCTGCAATAAAATCGTCGGAAAAATGACAATAGAAACCCTCAATATCCGGTGTGTTTTTAATGAATGTACGGATCTTATACGGAGGAAGAAGAATGATCATATTTTCCTGTACAGTAAACGTATCTGAACAAACCATTTTTTCAAGAAATCCTCTTTTGATAAACACAAAATCGTTTACCGTTTTGCGGTGTGGCTGAGAGGGAGTTTTTGCTTCACTAAGCACCTGAAGTGGCTCTATAAAGAATTCATTCAACCCTTTTTTCTGCATAGCCTTTCCTGCCCAATCCAGATTAAGGATCGTATTAAATTCATCCGGTTGGTATTGAGGAATACGTTTCACATCTTAAAAATAATGATTTTTATCCCTCCTTCCGTTAAAAGTGAGATTTATTAAATCTTTCCATTTTTCTTAAAAGCAGAGTATGTAATCACCACACTAATGGTCATTAAGATAAATGCCAGGAAGAATGGCGCTCCTGAAAATTTGAATGGTGCTTCATCATGGGTGAAGAAATAGAACAGATTGGTCATCATAGGCGGGCCAATAATAGAAGTTGCACTCATTAAGCTGGTTAATGCTCCCTGAAGCTCCCCTTGTTCATTAGAAGGGACACTTTTTGTAATCACCGATTGTAAAGCCGGACCACAGATTCCCCCCAGGCAGTAAGGAACTAAGAAAGCAAACATCATCCAGCCTTCCGAAGCAAAAGCAAATAATAACAGCCCTACAGCATACATCGCCAGGCCATAATAAATACTCTTCTGCTCTCCCAATCTTGGGGTAGTCCATCTGATCAGAAGTCCCTGTACCAAACCAACAAGCAGACCAACAACCCCTAATGAAATCCCGACCATTCTTTCTGTCCAGTTAAATTTATACATCGTAAAAAAGCTCCAGTTACTCTGTACAGCATGCCCTGCAATATAGATCAGAATCAATGCAGTGATCAGTCCTGAAATTTCTGGGTGCTTCCCTAAGAATTTAAAAGACCCTACCGGATTGGCACGTTTCCAATCAAATTCTCTTCTTTTATCTTTATCTAAACTTTCAGGAAGAATAAAGTACCCATAAAGGAAATTAAGAAGACACAATACTGCTGCTGCATAGAAAGGAACTCTTGCACCATAATGCCCCAGAACTCCCCCCAGAACAGGTCCTATAATAAATCCGAGACCAAAAGCGGCTCCTATCAGTCCAAAGTTTTTAGCCCTGTCTTCATCATTGGAAATATCAGCAATATAAGCGCTTGCCGTAGTTACACTTGCTCCGGTAATCCCAGCAATCACCCTTCCCAGGAAAAGCCACCAGATAGTTGGAGCTAACGCCAGGAAAATATAATCCACCGCAAATCCGAAAAGAGAGATCAGAATAATAGGCCTTCGCCCGTATTTGTCACTCAGATTACCTACCAACGGAGAAAAAATAAACTGTGTAAATGCATATGCAAATCCCAGCCAGCCTCCATATTTTGCAGCTTCACTGATATCTGCATGAATCAACTCTTCAATTAATTTGGGAACAACAGGAATAATGATTCCCCATCCTGTAATATCAATCAGTAAAGTAATAAATATAAAGCCTATAGCTGCTTTTTTCTTTGAATTTTCCATGATGATGCAAAATTAATCAAATCTTAAAAATAATGGTTCTAAATTTCACTACGTTAAAGAAGTATAATATTGAACAACAGAATTATATTAAAAGACCTGTTGTTTTTGTATTATTTTCAACAATCTAAAAGGCCGAAGATTAAAGATATGACAACCATAAAATAAAAAGACCTGATTTCAAATGAACATGAAACAGGTCTTTTTTATTATTAAGTTGATATATTACTAGTTACTATTAGGTTTTGCAGTGATCATACGGTTAGTGATGATGCATTTGATGAGGCAACTCTTCTTCAAGGTAACCTTTACCACATTGCTATACTGATAAGCCGTAACATCTCCATTAAGAGTTGATCTTACTCCACGGCGGTAATATGTGGTCTGTGTCACTGCCGGCGCGTCATACGTTGCAGAAGTAGCATTAGTGATGTTTGTAAATGTTACATTATCTGTTGAGCTCTGCCACTGATAGCTTGCTGTTCCTGTTAACTGAGCCGCTGCAGTTTGTGTAAATGCTGCCGGGTCACTGCTGATATCCAGACAAACTGTTTGATCAGCTCCAATCGTTCCGGGATTATTCACTGCATTTACAAAAAGTCTTCCGGGATTCGAGTTCGCCTGGAATGAACAGGTATAGAAGCTGGATTTAGCGAACACTCTATACTGATTATTGTTGAATCCTGCAGGGATATTATTAATGTTAAGCGTTGAACTGGTAACATTACTATAATTACCTCCATTGGTAAGATTCGCCCATGTAGAACCGTTTAATATCTGCCATTGGTAAGTAACATTCGCAGGAGTTTCATCAATATCTGTATTGCTTATAACTGCTGTCATCGTAGTGGATCCTCCCACAGGAACTGTTCTGTCTGAAGGTTGAGACAAATAAGTCATAGGATCTATATAATATTCTGAAAGGATATTGTAAACCTTCATTTCATTGAATGTAAAGCCAATTCCAAAGTCTGAATAAGACAGTCTGATTTCATCCCATGCAACAGTAGGCATTACTTTAATAATTTTTCTAGACTGGCTATCCCCAAAATCAAAGAAAAAGTGTCCTCCAACCGGAGTTGAATACACCTCCTGTCCGTTATTAAAGAATCTGAAACTAGCATCATTGAAACTGGCATTAAAATTAAAGCCTTCAGAAGAGAAATCTATATATACAGGCTTGTTTGCCGGAAAGTCACTTCCGGTTGTTCCCACACTGATATAAATAGGACATATCCCAGCTCCGATTCCAGGTTTAAGGGAAGCATATGAATTGACATCTATATCTGTCATATTATTGGCATTAGCTGCCACTGCTCCCACCTTTAAACAGGGGGGAAAGATAGTAATAAAATTAGCATACTGAGCGGAAGTATTAGTATCTAATAATCTCCCACAACCGCCCATAGGCAGGGAAACCATTTCCTGAGAAATCATTTTATTTGATACTAAGAGGCATAATGCCATAAAAATGTACCGTAGTATTGAATTTGTTTTCATCACGAATAATTTTAATCTGTTATTGTATACGAAAGGATACTCATCCTTAATTGAAGGATGATGCTAATGACTGTATGTCACTTAAAATTATTTGATTACAAATACAATATTCACGAAGGAACAGGCTGTGGCTGTTCCTACCACATCATAGCGCAGGATTCCATTAGCATCAATGCTTACATTCCTTAAGACACTGCTGTCAAAATCTGTTACATAATAGTACAGATCGCTAGCATTTAGAAAGAAAGGAATGGCTGCAGGAGCTCCTGTACTGGTGACTTTCGGAGTTGAAAACTGTGTCTTGTACAATTGGTATAGATCCAATGTCCTACCCGTACCTAGCGTAGAAGTATCAATGCTGATAGAGGGCATGTAGAAGAACTTAACAATGTTTCCACTGATGGGAACCCAGTTTGGGGCTGCAGGTGTTCCGATGTTTTGGGTTAATGCCTGTCTTTTCAGATCATAAACCAACAGCCCATTTGCTGGAGTGGCTACTGTAGTAAGATCAGAAATTCTGGGGATTAATACACCTTTATTAGTGCTGGTAACATCTAAAGCAGAACTTTTATCCGGGTTAGATATCCCAATCCCTGCCTGTGCAGAAATAGCGCTACCGACACAAAGTGCCGCAGCAACGAATAATTTTTCGAATTTCATTTTTGTTTTGTTTTTTGTAAATATATAATAATTTGCTACATAATTCCATATTTTTTTATTTTTTTTTAACTAAAATTATTATTTGTGCATAAACATCAAAAAATGAGTATTATTAAGGTATTACACGAAATTTTTAATCTCTAAAATTTGATTTATTCACGAATAATTCTACTTTATGTTAAATTCGATCATTTTTAACATGCAAAAATTGTTTAAAAATGCACAAGTTGGGAAATGTATTAAAAATAAGTAATGGACAATAAGAAGAATATTGATTCACAGCAAGGCAATATTATATGACATCACAAAAACAATATAATCTTACAGGTAAAGTTTCTACAAATCAATGAAAGAACAATATGCTCGAAACGAAAAGGAAATAAAAAAAGCCTTTCTTTCGAAAGGCTTTTACTAATTTATTGTAGTTTGTATTATTTTGAAGCAAGCACTTCTTTTTCGGAAGTTGTTTTTCCGTGTACCTCTTCTTCTTTTCCTTTCTTAAGGAAGTCATAGGCAATTGCCGATGCAATAAAGATAGATGAGTAAGTACCGAATCCAATACCGATTAACAGAGCAAACATGAATCCTCTCAGATTATCACCACCGAAGATGAAGATCGCAAGGATCACCAAAATCGTAGTGAATGAAGTGTTGAATGTTCTACCCAAAGTACTTGAAATAGAGTCATCAAATAATCCAGCTAATGTTATAGATTTCTTCTCTCTCAGGTATTCTCTAATTCTGTCGAAGATAATCACCGTATCGTTGATTGAGTATCCTAATACCGTAAGGATCGCAGCAATGAAATCCTGGTTGATCTCCATGTTGAACGGCATATATTTGTGAAGTAATGAATACGTTCCTAAAATAATAACCGCATCGTGGAATAATGCTGCTACAGCACCTAAAGAGAACTGCCATTTTCTAAATCTGAATAAGATATATAAGAAAATACCTCCTAATGCAGCCACTACAGCAAGAATACCGTGTGTCTGAATATCATCAGCTACTGTAGGTCCTACTTTTTCAGATGAAATGATACCAGCGTGATCTTTGTCTGCAGATTTGAAATCATTTAAGGTAATATTAGAAGGAAGATCTCCTTTTAATCCTTCAAATAGTTTCTGCTCAATTGTTTGGTCAGCTTTTAAAGATTCATCTTCAATAAGGTAATCTGTAGAGATTTTCAACTGTTTAGAGTTTCCGAAAGTCTTAGCTTCTACAGAAGAGTTCTTACCATCTTCAGTTTTAAATAGTTTTACTAATTTTTCTTCAACATCATTAGCATTAACTTCTTTATCAAATCTTACTACATAGTTTCTACCTCCTGTAAAGTCGATACCGTATTTAAATCCGTGAGTAACCATAGATATAATACAGATTACCGTTAACACAGCAGAGATAATGTAAGCATATTTTCTTTTTCCAATGAAATCGATCCAGGTATTTCTGAATAAGTTCTTCGTAGGAGGAGTCCACACAGAAAGATGTTTACCTTTGTTCAGTCTGCTGAAGATCATTACTCTTGATAATAATACAGAAGTGAACAATGTCATGATAATACCGATCATCAATGTCAATGCGAAACCTTTAATAGGCCCTGTTCCAAAGAAGAACAATACAACTGCAGTAAGTAATGTAGTAGAGTGACCGTCAATAATCGCACTTAATGCGTGTTTGAAACCGTCTTTATAAGCTTCTAAGATGCTTTTACCAGCAAATAATTCTTCTTTAGTTCTTTCATAGATAATTACGTTCGTATCTACCGCCATGGCCATCGTCAATACGATACCAGCGATACCAGGAAGCGTAAGAGTAAAATCTCCGGAATCCATAATTCCGAAAATATAGAATAAGTTAATTACCATTGCAATTACAGCGTACACTCCGGCACCACCGTAATAGAAAATGATATAAACAATGATAATTAGGAATGCGATTGCAAATGAAATCATACCTGCGTCGATAGATTCCTGTCCTAATGACGGACCTACCTGAGTAGCCTGAACTACTTTAGCACCAGCAGGTAATTTACCAGCACCTAACACGTCTACCAGTTCTTTAGCTTCCTCCTGAGAGAAGTTACCAGAAATCTGAGTTCTACCGTTAGGGATAGCATTTACAACGTTTGGAGCAGTATATACTCTGTTATCAAGAGTTACAGCTACTGGCTTCCCAACGTTTTTCTCCGTTAAAGTTTTCCATTCTTTTGCTCCTTTAGAGTCCATCTGCATATCTACAACTACTCTACTCAATTCGTCGTAGCTGATATTTGCAGTTTCTACCGCACCGTCTACCGGAGCTTTCTGGTTGATGTTACTTCTGATTGCATACAATACTAAATCATCAGGACTTGTAGCTTCAGGTTTGTAACCCCACATGAACTGTGTATATTTAATGTTTGCAGGACGTAAAGCCATTCCTACTTTGCTGTTCAAGATTTTGTTTACAGCAGCTGTATCAGACAATTTTACGTTAGCAACACCATTACTTCTTAATTTGTCAAGCTGTAAAAGGTTCATGAAGTTCACATTTTTTGCAACTCCCATAGAATCTCCTTTTGCAGCAACCATAGTTGTTAATGTCTGGAAATAAGGTGCTACTTCAGGAACCTGCTGTACTTCCCAGAACTGAAGTTTTGCAGAAGTTTGAAGCATTTTCTTTACCTTATCGATATCTTTCATACCAGGCATCTCTACAGAAATTCTAGCTGTACCAGGTACTCTCTGAACGTTTGGCTGGATCGCTCCAAGCTTATCAATTCTCGTTCTGATTACCTCGAAAGCTGTTCCTACAGAAAGATCAATTCTTCTTTTAACAATACTTTTTACCTGCTCATCAGTAGTGTTGTACTTGATTTCAGATAAAGTTGTGTTTCCGAAAAGTTCCGGGTCAGCAAGCTTTAGGTTCGTACCTTTTGCTTTGTTAATCGCATCGAACTGTTCAAAGAAATTGTCGATGTAAGATTTTGTTGAGTTTTTCTGAGCTTCATCAGTCTTATTTAAAGCCTCAATAAGAACAGGATTGGTAGAGTAATTGGTTAAATCATTAACCAAATCTCTTTGGTTAATTTCCAATAGAACGTTGATCCCTCCTTTTAAGTCAAGACCCAATTTCATTTCCTTGTCTTTAGCTTTTGAATAATAAAGCTTTGTATACCCAAGATTAAGAGTATCTTCTTTGATTCGCTTGATCTCTTTCTCGTTTCCTTTCGCAGCTTCGATCTGCGATTCAATTTTGCTGGCGTACCAGGTTGGTAATAGCTCGTTTAAGCAAATCAACCCCAGGACAATAGCAACAATTGTAATAAGCCCTTTTCCTTGCATTTTGTTATAACTACGTTAAATTAAGTCGGCAAATATAATGATTTTCTTGTATTTTATGAATTTTTAACAACAGAAATGGTTTATTTTCAGATATATCAGCATTCTGATTTCTATTTAAGATTTAACAATTATTTCGTGGTATCTTAATGAAGTTTTCAAAATTTAATTGGTATAAAATTTTCATTCATCTTTCAACACACTAACTATCAAAATATTATGAGAAATTTACTTTTTAGCCTAAGTATTGTTTCTTCCTTAATCGTTAATGCTCAAAGCATTAATTTGGAAGAATTTGCCACCGGATTAACCAGTCCGGTCGAGATTACGAATGCCAATGACAGTAGGTTATTCGTTGTTCAGCAGAATGGTATAATAAAGATTATCCAGCCTAATGGTTCCATTAATACCACCAATTTTCTGGATATTACCTCAAAAATTCTTTATGGAGGAGAAAGAGGGCTTTTAGGGCTCGCCTTCCATCCTCAATACCCAACTAATGGGTATTTTTTTGTGTATTATAACAACACTGCGGGAAATATTATCGTTGCCAGGTACAAAGTAAGTACCACCAATTCCAATGCAGCAGATCCCAACTCTGAGAAAATCCTTCTGAACATTCCAAAGCCATTCGCTAACCATAATGGTGGAAGCATTCATTTTGCCCCTGACGGAAAACTCTGGATTGTAACAGGAGATGGTGGAAGTGGTGGCGATCCTAACAACAATGCACAAAACAAAAACTCACTTCTCGGAAAAATGTTGAGAATAGATGTGAATACCACAGATCCGGTTCCATACAATATTCCTTCTGACAATCCTTTTGCCGGGGCTGGCGTTGACGGAGCAGATGAAGTGTGGGCTTACGGACTTCGGAATGCCTGGAAATTTTCATTTGATCTCAATGCAGGAAATGCTATGATTGCAGATGTAGGCCAGGGAGCAATTGAAGAAATCAACAGAATGCCCGTCACACAGGCCGGAATCAATTACGGATGGCGTTGCTATGAAGCAAATACGGCCTATAACACTTCAGGATGTGCTGCTCAGTCTTCTATGACATTCCCTGTTGCCATCTATGATCATTCTGGTGGAAAATGCTCTATCACCGGAGGCTACGTTTATGCAGGTTCTCAATATCCTTCACTTCAGGGAAAATATTTCTTTGCAGACTATTGTTCCGATCAAATAGGCATTCTGAGTACTGATAATTCGATCATATGGACCTCTGCTTACAGCGGAAACGGCTTCTCCTCCTTCGGTCAGGATTCACAAAAGGAATTGTATGTGGCAGCAGTCACCAGTGGAAAGATCTTTAAAATTACAACAGGAACTTTAGCTACTCAGGAAAATAACAGTTTAGACAAAATCAGCATTTATCCTAACCCAGCCACTGAAGAGATTTTCGTTCATGGCATCAGGGAGAAGAATTTAACACTGGAGATCATCAATACAGAAGGACGGAAAGTACTGGAATCTAAACAGGTCATCAATGGTAAAAGCATTAATATTTCCAGAATTCCAACAGGAGTTTATTTTATCAATCTGAAACTAGGAGACATGAAATCATATAGTCAGAAACTGATCATCAAATAATTTTTATTTTTAAATAAAAGTTTATGCCTCAATATTCTGTATTGGGGCATTTTTCATTAAATAAAATACTACAGAAAAGACAGGAATTAAAAAACATAATCTTTCAGGCTTTGAAAATCTTTCAATTTCCTGATCAAAAAGCATATTATTAAAAATAGAAACAGTGAGTACAGCTGACACAAAAAATAAAATCTCAAATCCGTTTACCTTTTGAAAATGTCTCACCATTTTAAACTGAGTATCCAATATCCCAAAACCAAGAAACAGAATCATATACGAAAATGACCATATCCTGAAGGTATCCCAAGCAATCGTATGCAATAGCAGAGGAAATAGTGATATTATATACAGCAGGAGAATTGTATGTTGATTCACTTTTCGGAATTGTTTATAGATTACAAAGAACATAAAAGCTATTGGAATTCCAAATTTAACAGGAATTCCGAAAGAGTAAATTTTAAAAAAAAATGTTGAACTTTCCTGTTTCAGATAATTTAAAAAGCTTTCTGTATAGGCGTCTGCAACCACACCTGAAACACGATCACTTATCAATCCGGAATATTTTAAATACTGAAAAATCAGATCACGATTGTCTTTTCCGAAAAACTCCTGATATACAGAAATTAAAAAGGTTGCTCCCATCGGAATGATGAGAAAAAAAGCTACTTTTTTCAATACTGCTGATGTAAAGACCGGCTTATGGCCTTTCCATTCATTTACCAATAAAGCAAAAAGGCAAATCGGAAGCATGATAAAGAATATAATTTCGTGTATCATCACACTGACTGTGCACAGCAAAGATGCCCACCAATATTTTTTATTCCGAATAAGAAACAGGGCCAGCATTGTCAACAGAAAAATCACATGATCCAAATACCCGATAAGATGGGCAGACAATATAGCATATTGAGACAGAAAAAAAACTACATAAAAAAGAACCTTATGAATACTGTAATTTTGTAGAGTATGCTTAACTGCAGTAATGAGTATTGTCACATATAGTAAAAATAATATCACTGCAGATAATATCTGTATCTGGTACTCATTTTTTTCAAAAAAAAATCCGAAGATCTCACCAGCAAAGCCCCTCTTGATGAATCCAAACCTATAGTCCATCAGCCAATGCGACTGAGACCATTCATTGGGCCATCTTACCGTCTTAAAAAAACTGAAAGAAAGTGTATAAATATATAGAAATATGACTAGAGCCTTATGTCTCATTCTCTATATCGTCATCGAGAAGATTCTCGTCTCCGGCTTATTTCTCATCATCCTGAGGTCAAAAACCATCGCTACATTTCTGGTGAAAGCCCTTCCCGCTTCAGTAATTTTAATTTCCTTACCGGAAATTTCAACCAACCCGTCATTTTCCATTTCCTTCAGCATTTCTAAAGCGTTATCCAGCTCAGGGAAAGAGTTGCCTGCAGTAAAAGTAGTTTCAAGCTGGCACATCAGATTTAAAATATGTCTTCTTACTATCAGGTCTTCTTCATTCAGAACGTGGCCTTTTACAACAGGGATTTTACCTTCTTCTACCATCGTCTGATATTCTTCCACTGTTTTTACATTCTGGGCAAAAGCATACCATGAATCTGAAATAGCAGACATACCAAGTCCTACCATCAGCTGGGTATTGCTTGAAGTATAGCCCATAAAGTTTCTGTGAAGTTTTTTATGGATCAGAGACTGGTATAAATCATCATGTTCCAAGGAGAAGTGATCCATTCCCACTTCAATATATCCTAAATCCTGAAGCAGTTTTTTACCATCTTCATACAGACGGCGCTTTTCTTCTCCACTTGGAAGGTCATTTTCATCAAAACCTCTCTGCCCTACTCCTTTCACCCATGGAACATGTGCATAGGAATAGAATGCCAGTCTGTCCGGCTTCAGCTCCATTGTTTTTCTGATTGTATGTTCCATCGCTTCCCAACTCTGATGTGGAAGTCCAAATACTAAATCATGGCTGATTCCTCTGTAACCAATTTCCTTAGCCCATTCGGTCACATTCTTCACGTTCTCAAAAGGCTGGATTCTGTTGATCGCTTTCTGTACTTTAGGATCATAATCCTGAACACCGAAGCTTACTCTTCTGAAGCCCAGATCGTATAAGGTTTGAAGATGTTCTTTTGTTGTATTATTAGGGTGTCCTTCAAATGAAAACTCAGGATGTTCCGCAATCTCTACTGTGGAAAAGATTCCTTCCAGCAATGTTCTCAGGTTTTCAGGAGAGAAAAATGTAGGAGTACCACCACCAAGATGCAGCTCTTTTAACTTTGGTTTTTCATTAAAAAGCTCAAGATAAAGTTTCCATTCTTTTAAAACGCTTTCCAGATAAGGAACTTCAACGCTATGCTGTTTAGTAATACGCTTATGGCATGCGCAGAATGTACACAATGCCTCACAGAAAGGCAAATGGATGTAAATAGAAATTCCCTCCTCTGCATTGGTTTCATGAAAAGACCTGATTACGCTTTCCTTCCATCCTTCCGGTGAAAATGTAGAATCATCCCAATAAGGAACGGTAGGATAAGAGGTGTAACGGGGTCCGGGAATATTATACTTATCTATTAAAGAGTTCATTTTGAAAATAAAATTTTATAAGGTGGGGAAATTTAACATTATTAAAAATCCATCCTACAAAATTAACCATTAGTTATGAATTTTAACCTATGAATTATATTAGGTTGTATTTTATAATGAGTCTAAATACGCCAACAGAGCTGGTTACAGGGATAATGATAAATTCTATCAGTTTTATTTATTTTTTTGATCCTGATTTCCTATCTGTAAAATCTAATATTACTTGTATAAAGGAACCTTAATCTGACCGGAATCTCTTTCAAGAAAATCAAGCCATGCTGTAGCAATAATCTTAAAATCTTTCAAAGGAACTACCCTATCCAGATCTTTTATACCAGGATACACAAATACAACTCCCTCAGAAGTCATTTCTATTGTACAGGTAAAAACCGTCCAGTCATTATCAACAGGAAAAGGATTACCATTCAGATAATGATCTGTCATTTCCAGTAAATCATTGATATCCATTGGTGACCTTAAAAAAGTAAACAGTTCTTCCATGGCCCCACCTCCTAAAAAAAATGGTGTTCCTAATTTAGAAACGATAAATTCTATATCATATATTTTTAAAACATCTTCTGTTTTCATCAAAAATCACTTCAGTTTCATCATCACAATCCTATCCTTCCCAGCAAAAACCACTCTGTTCCCATCAATCCACTGCCCAACATATAACCCTTTTTCATCAGAAATTTTCTTCCAGGTATTTCCAAAATCTGAAGAATAACTGATATGCTGATCTCCTACCGCAATAATCTCCTTTCCTTTTGATCCCGGCTTTATTTTCACACAGGTCGTATAGCCTGCATTCTGTCCTGAAGCCTGAATCTGCCAGGTTTCACCGCCATCATGAGTCGTTGCAATATTATTGATACTAGCACTCTGTTTTGTATAATCACCTCCTGCTGCAATTCCGAATTGATCATCATTAAAATCAATAGAATACATTCCCTGTGATGACTCTCCCTGAATAAAAGGGGTTTTAAAAACCTCCAGCTTTTCATTCTTAAGGTTCAATCTTAAGATTCTTGAAGCTTTGCCTCCGGTTGCAATCCATACATGCTTTTTGGTAGAGGAAATATTGGTATTACTGGCAGCAAAAGCAGCTTCTCCTTCATTTAGTTTTAAATCATTCTTGAACATACCCCATTTTCCGTCTTTATAAACAGCCAATTTCAATACATTGTCACTGTCCGCATCACTGAAAGTATATGCCAGTTTATCATTCACAAAATGTAAAGCATCATAGAATGCTGTTTTTGCAGAATCTGTAAAAACAATCTGGGATTTCAAGTCTTTTTTATCAATTTTGAAAAATCGGGCCGGGCTCACAATATTGATCGCATAGAATGAAGTTTTATCCTGTGCAAGCGTTCTGAATTCAAGTTTTTCATCAGAAAGTTTGATTTGTTTTTGATTTTTGGTATCGTTAATATCTACAAAACCGAATTTGGAATCTGACCCGCTGTACCAGACTTTATTGTCATACAATTCAAGAGCTCTGATGCTTATTTTATCGTTAAGAATTGTTTCAATGCTTTCCACCTGTTGAGAAAATGCAGTCATTCCTACAGACAGGAATACAATGGAAAAAATATTTTTCATATATTATTTTGATTGGTTATTTGCAACAAAAAAACCGCCGAAGCGGTTTATATTATTTAATCTTTCTGATATTTTTCAGGATTGTTAAGTTTACTGTTAGATTTTCCATAAAGGAAATACACTAAACCACCTAAGAAAAGCCATACAGCAGAAAGTTCCAATGCATGAGCACTTAAGTTAAATATTAAATATATATTAATAAATACTCCTAATGCCACAACGATTTTATAAGCTGGAACTTTGAAAGGTCTGATCAAGTTAGGTTCTTTCTTTCTCATTACCCAAACAGCAATACAAACCAATGTAAATGCAAACAGGGTTCCGAAGCTAGTCATATCTGCCAGTGTAGAAATCGGTGTAAATGCAGCGATAAAAGCCACCACTACTCCTAATAAAACAATTCCTTTATAAGGCGTTTTTGTTTTTGGATGAAGCTCTCCAAAAAACTGAGGAATCAATCCATCCTTTGCCATTCCAATAAATATTCTGGACTGTCCCATCATCATTACCATTACTACAGAGATCAATCCTACAGTAGCCGCAATGGTTACGACATTACTTGCCCAATGTTTCCCTGCAATTTCGAATGCATAAGCTACCGGCGCTTTAATGGCATCAGGATATTTTCCTTCAGGATTAAAGTCTGAATAATGCATCATTCCTGTCAAAACAAGAGACACACAAATATATAATGCTGTACAAACTAATAATGAAACAATAATAGCAAAAGGCACATCTTTTTTAGGATTGATAGCCTCTCCTGCCTGTGTAGAAACGGCATCAAAACCAATATAAGCAAAAAAGATAGCTGCAGCCCCTGAAATAATTCCTTTAATACCATAGGCTGAAACCAAATCCCCTTCTGAATTTTTAAGTTTTATCTGATCAGGAATAAAAGGTTTCCAATTTTTAACTCCATCAACTGCGTTGTAAAGATCAGTATTGGAAAAAATAATATAAACCCCTGCAATGATCACAAAAATAACAGCTGAAGTTTTCATCAAAACAATCAGGTTATTAGCTCCTGCTGCTTCTTTAGTTCCTTTTACCAATAAGGCTGTAATCAATAGAACAAGAATAAATGCAGGCAGGTTCATAGAAAATCCATCTCCTGTATAACTTGATGGATCTGAAGTAAGATAAGCCGGTAAGTGAATATTAAATATTTTCAAAAATTTGGTGAAATATCCCGACCAGCTCACAGAAACGGCCATACTGGCCATGGCATACTCCAGGATGAGACACCACCCCATGGCCCATGCAAAAATTTCACCTACTGTTCCGTATGCATAAGCATATGCAGATCCCTCAACAGGAATAATGGAGGCAAACTCCGCGTAGCATAATGCTGCAAAAACACAGGCAATACCTGCTATAATAAAGGAGATTGCAAGTGCTGGTCCCGCATGATAATAGGCTCCTGTTCCCGTAAGAACAAAGATTCCACCTCCGATGATAGCACCTACTCCTATTGCTGTTAAACTCCATTTTCCAAGGACTTTCTTCAGCTCACTTTTCTTCATATCTGCCTCATAGGCACTTAGTGGTTTTTTAACCCAAATTTTCGACATGTTTTTTTATTTATTAAGGATTTACGAAAATATAAAAATTTTAGGAATCCTCACGTTTATCGTTAAAATTTCATCATTTATTTTATATTAAAATCTTAAAAACCTAATTAACACATTATTTAATTCATTTTAAAAAGTCCATATTTTTGCTTATTTTTGATCGCATGAATTTATATGATCTTTTTGTAAAACCCTATGAAAACTATGATGCTTTACAGATTTTGCTTGAAGTATCAGGTGCCATTTTCGGAATTTTGAGCGTATATTTTTCCATTAAGAAAAATATATGGGTATATCCTACAGGCATTATTTCAACACTGATTTATGTATATATTCTTTTTAACTTTGGGCTGCTGGGAGATTGCCTGATCAATGTTTATTATACTGTGATGAGTGTCTATGGCTGGATATTGTGGGCTAAAAATTCGGAAGACCATGTGCATGTGGACGTTACGTGGGCGACACAAAAAGAATGGTTCTATGCAGGAATCCTTTTTATCCTGAGTTTAGGACTTGTCACATTTATTTATTATTATAAACCTTATATTGACAATCACTTTTCAATGGAAGGAACCAATCTTGGATTATATCATCTGGATTGGGCAAACTGGCTGGATATTTTTACCACTTCAATATTTTTAGTAGGAATGTGGTTTATGGCCAAACAGCGCATTGAGAACTGGATTTTCTGGATTATCGGAGATATTATTTGTATGCCTATGATGATTTTTAAGGGGCTTGGCATCACTTCGGTTCAATATTTGGTATTTACTATAATGGCTATCTTAGGATACCTTAATTGGAAAAAAAGTTTTAAAGAAAAAAAAGTACAATAAAGTTATGAAAAATTTATTAAAAATAGCAGTTAGCATCTTTGCTATTAGCACTTTAACATCTTGTATGGCTTATACAGACGGATATGGCAGCAATGGTTATGGTGATCCATATTATAACAATGGATCTTACTACGCTCCTTCCGGATATTATGGCAATGGCGGATATTATGGTAATGACGGCTATTATTATAGAAACAACATCAATTACTACTATGATAATGGTATGCCTTACTATTATGACACTTATAATAATTCCAGAAGAAAAGTGTATGTAGAAAGAAGAAATACAACTCCTACGGTCACTTCACAAAGACCTAATAACGGTTTCCGTAATAACAACAGCGGATCTTATAACAATGGAGGATATAACAGAAACTCTAATAACAGCAACAGTGGTGGATTCAGAAATTCAAACAGCGGTTATCAGAATAATCAGGGAAATCAGAATAACCAAAATAACGGTGGATTCAGAAACCAAAACAGCAATAGTTTTGAAAACAGAACCCTGAACGCAGGCGGATTCAGAAACTCAGGAAGTACAAATACAAACACCAATACCACTAGACCTGAATCTTCAAACGGAGGAGGTTTCAGAAACAGCTCAAGCACTCAAAGCACTCCAAACACCAGTTCAAGCAGAGAACAAAACAGTGGCGGGGGCTTTAGATAGAACAATTATAAATAACGATTATAAATAAGGAAACGAACAGTTAACACTGTTCGTTTTTCATTTTAAATATACTAATTTTGTTTCTTCATTCAGACAAAAAACAATATGGAATTTTATAAATATCAGGGAACGGGAAATGATTTTGTAATGGTAGATAACCGTGACCTTCAGTTTCCTAAAGACAAAAATATCATTGAAAAACTATGTGACAGACGTTTTGGAATAGGTGCAGACGGCCTTATTCTTCTGGAAAACGATCCTGATTATGATTTTAAAATGGTCTATTATAATTCAGACGGTGGAGAAAGTACGATGTGTGGAAACGGAGGAAGATGCCTGGTAGCTTTTGCCTTTTTTCTTGATGTTTTTGAAGACAAATGCAAATTCATTGCGATAGATGGTGAACATGAAGCAGAAATTCACAATGGGATCATTAAATTAAAGATGATTGATGTGAATACAGTCTCACATAACGGAAATGATGCAGTTCTTAATACCGGTTCTCCTCATTATGTAAAATATGTAGAAAATCTTGCCGATTATGACGTTTATACACAGGGACACGGCATCAGAAATTCAGAAAATTATAAAGAAAAAGGAATCAATGTCAACTTTGTAGAAAAAATTTCTGACAATGAAATTTTTGTAAGAACCTATGAACGAGGCGTTGAGGATGAAACTTACAGCTGCGGAACAGGAGTTACAGCTTCTGCTTTAACTTTTCTTCAAAAAGACAATCTAACTTCCGTAAAAGTTAAAACCCTAGGAGGAAATCTTAAGGTATATGCTGAAAAAAGCGGTGATTCTTTCTGCAACATCTGGCTGGAGGGTCCTGCAAAGCAAGTTTTTAAAGGTAAGGTAGATATTCTTTAAAATCAAAAACTTTTAATCAATACTATTTAGGAATGAAAAAAGCTATTCTCATTATCATTCTGCTTGTTTTTGTAGTGGCAGGATTTTTTGGTTTGAGATTTTATAATAAATACTTCGGAAATAACGTAGAAAAGGGCGGTTATATTTTGATCCCTCATAAGGCAAACTTTAATCAGATTCTTGATTCTATTGCTCCGTATATTAAGGATCACAGTTCTTTCGAAGCGGTAGCTAAAGATAAAGGACTTGTTACTAATTTTAAGGCAGGGCGTTATCATATTCAAAGTGGGAAAGGAAATACAGACCTTGTTAATATGATCAAAGCAGGTAACCAAACGGCCAATTCTTTCAGAATTGGTGATTTTGGAGATATGTACCAGATGATTGGAAAGGTTACCAAAAAAACAGAACTGGATTCTCTTCATTTTGTGAATGATCTGGATGTGGTTGCGCAGGAAAAAGGATATAAGAACATTGAAGACTTAAAGAAATATTTTTTCATTGATACTTATAATTTCTTCTGGACAGTAAGCCCAAGAGAATTTTTTGCAAAATTTGATGACCAGTACAATGATTTCTGGACCAGTGAAAGAAAAAATAAAGAACAGCAATCCGGACTTACAAGAGATCAGATTTATGCACTGGCATCAATTGTTTACAAAGAATCGGGAGGGAAGAAGGACGAAATGAAGACCATTGCCGGTTTGTATTTAAATCGATACAGAAAAGGAATGAAGCTTCAGTCTGATCCTACCGTTATCTATGCGATCAATAAACAGACAAATTTTAAAGAACCAATCAAAAGGGTATTATATAAACATTTATCTACTCCTTCTCCATACAATACCTACGCCAATGCAGGGATTCCTCCAGGGCCGATCTGCGTAGTGGATAAGAACTCAGTAGATGCTGTTTTGAATGCAGAAAACAACAATTATATATTTATGTGCGCAGATCCCGCAAGATTTGGATATCATAAGTTTACAGCCAGTGTGGAAGAACATGCTGTAAATGCAAAAGCTTATCAGGATTGGCTCAATTCAAAGAATATAAAATAAGCTTTTAGCAGGCACCAGGATTTTACAGAAAAAAACAATACATAAATCATAATATTTTGAAAATCAATTTAATACAAATTGTCAAAATATTAAGGGTTATCCTTTCACGATTTTATACAAAAAAATAACCTATGAAGAATAAGACAGAAATTGTCAATATTTTCACCAGAAAAACACTAGGACTTACGTTAGTACTTTCGGCAGCTGCAATGGCCTTTGCTCAGGAGAAGGCCGACATTTCAGGGATCATTGTCAATAAGAAGAACCAACCGGTGCCTTATGCCTCTGTAACCTTTAGTAACAAAGCCAACAAATCATTCAGTGATGCGGTATTGACCGATGAAAAGGGGCAATATAAATTACAGCTTGCTCCCGGCAGCTACGACATTACTGTAGAAGCTATTGATTACAAAAAAAGCATTATTAACAAAAACATTACCGGAGCCGGAAATATTGGCGCTTTATCTATTGAAGCTTCAACGACTTCCACATTAGACGGAAAAACACAGGAGCTCCAAGGAGTTGTTATTACAGCATCTGCAGCTAAGCCCTATAAGGTAGAACTGGATAAAAAAACGTACGATCCATCTCAGGATATTGTGAGTAAAGGAGGAAGTCTTCAGGATGTTCTTACGAATGTACCATCTGTTACAGTAGATACAGACGGAACCGTTTCTATGAGGGGAAGCTCTAATGTAAAATTCCTGATCAACGGTAAACCTTCTTCCCTATTAGGGATTGATGATGGAGCCAATGCATTGCAGAGTATTCCGGCTGACCAGATTGAAAGAATTGAGGTCATTACCAATCCTTCTTCAAAATTTGAAGCTAGTGGAACTTCCGGTATCTTAAATATTATTCTTAAAAAAAGCAAAAAAGTAGGATTTAACGGTAGTGTAGTGGGAAGTCTTGGATACTTTCCGAGAACCTCCCTTAATGCCAATTTAAGCTGGAGAAAAAACAACTGGACCTGGTTTGTAAATGGCGGTGGTGGCTATACAGAAAACAAAACCAAAAATAATGCTGAAACCACTTACCATAATATTAAATTCCCTGATATAAATCCTATCCCTACTACTCAGGAAGAAATAGATAAAATCCCTACCGTTCCTGTTCATCAGCTTCAAAACTCCACTAGTAAAACATATAATAAAAACTATAATGCAAGTGCCGGTTTTGTATATGATGTTTCTGAAAAAACGTCCATCAACTTAACAGGATTGGTGAGAACTTTTGAGGGAGACGGAAATGATCTGGTAAATACCTATGACACTTTTTACAAGTACACAAAAGACACCTCAGATCCATGGAAGCTTATGAACCCTTATACATTAAGGGATTCTAAAACTGTTTTTAATAATCTTGCTTTTCAGGGAGATGTAGGTTTGGATCATAAATTTAACGATAAAGGGCAAAACTTATCCTTATCATTAAGTTTACAACGAAACAGAAGTAATAACAATGCAGACATTCTGGAAAGTGTAGATCATGTTCCTTCTGTACAGGATATTACAAGAAGACATTCTGTAAGTAAAACGGTAATCGGAAAGGCAGATTATGAATTGCCACTAGGCGAAAATTCAAAACTTGAAGCTGGTTACAGATTGGATGTCAACAACAATACATATGATAACTTTGTAAGCACCACATCTAATAATCCACTGATTGCAGATTATAACAACAATACAGACTATCGGGAAATCTTCAATGCTTTCTATCTGCAGTTTAGGAGTAAGATTGGAAACTTCGGCTATCAGGTAGGATTAAGAGATGAAATTTCTAATGTTAAGATCCATTATATCAGCCAGAACCCTACGAAGGAGCCATTAGATAAATCCAAGAATTACAATAATTTATTCCCAAGCGTATTCTTAAGTTATGACATCGCTAAGAATAATCAGATCTTAGTTAATTACTCCCGAAGAATAGACAGACCAAGATCATTCTTTATGGTTCCTTTCTCAAGCTACACCAATAACCAGAATATTTTCGAGGGAAATATCGATTTAAATCCATCGTATGTAGATTCTTATGAAGTAGGCTATAACCTTACCAAGAAGAAGTTTACCCTGAACCCTACTTTTTATTATAGACATGCCACAGATGATACGAAAATGCTGGTCTACAGACCGGATGAAAGAAAAACAGTATTCTATACAAGACCGGAAAATCTGGGCAATGACGATCGTATCGGTTTGGATCTGAACTTTACCTATGATCCTTTTGCATGGTTCAAAATTATGGGAAGTGCAGATATATTCAGATACAAAACGACAGGAATTACTTCTTATGCTACCATAGATAAAGATGGTTTAGCACAGACAAGAGAATTAAACTTTACAGGAAGTGGTTTCTCTACAAGATTACGTCTTAATACAACGTTCAAACTGGATAAGACCTTAAGCGTACAGCTGCAAGGTTTCTATAGAGGTGGTCAAAAGACAGTCAGCCAGGACAGAAAGGATATGTATGCTGTAAACTTTGGAGCATCCAAAACCATTTGGAAAGGAGACGGAACTATTACTTTCAACATTCAGGATATCTTCAATACAAGAGGGATGGAAGTATTTAATTACACCAATGATTATACCCGTAGCAGCTTTATGCAATGGCAGCCAAGACAGTTTTCTATCTCTTTAACCTATAGATTCAAACAAGGTGAGAAAATAGAACAACCTAAGAGAAAAAAGGATATTAATTCTAATACAACTGGTGACGAACAGCAAGGCCCGATGTAATAAAACAAAAATCCCGAAATTTAGATTTCGGGATTTTTTATTATTTTACAATTTCAGCTCTCTCTTCTTTTTCTTTTTCAGCTTCATAAATTCTTTTTCTTAAGTCGCTGGTAGAAAACCTGTGGTCTCTTTTATTGTAAAAGATCTCAATACCTTTCTCTTCACAGTATTGTTTACCAGTAAAATCTCTGTCCATATAATCATCACCAATGATTCTTACATCGATAACAAAAGATTTTAAAATATCCAGTAAATCCTCTTCTGTGTAATAAGGAATAATTTCGTCCACTGCATTTACAGCTTTCAGCTGAATATAGCGTTCAACAATAGTCTGGCTTGGTTTGTTTTTGTTGGGTCTGTCGTGAGACGGATCAATCTGCAACCCTACGATCAGATAATCGCATACTGTTTTTGCTTCTTCCAGCATTTTAATGTGCCCTGCATGTAATAAATCAAATGAGGAAAATGTAATACCTATTCTTTGTGTCTTCATATTAATGTTAAAAGTTAAAACTTCGCTGAAATAAATGTTCTTTTAAACGGATAAAAAACCGGTGATTCAGGGAAGGTGTTTTGCAATTGTTGTTTATAATCGTTTTTAAATTGTTCTTTCATTTCATCAGGAAGCCTTTCTATATAAGGAAGCATAGCGGTTCCGGAAGCCCAGGTGAATACTGCTTCTGCATTTTCAAGAACATGAGGGAATACTTTCTCATAAACGGTGATTTCTCTTCCTTTATTGTCGAATATTATTCTGGCATAGTCTTCAATGTTCAAAACAGTATACTCTCTTTCCCATCCGTCATAAGCACTTTTATAAGGCTCAGCACCTGCAATCTTTCTGAGCAGCTGATGAACTACATATTCGTGGTTTGAGGGAATCTGCACTGCCAGTTGTCCACCTTCCTTAATTTTACTGATGATTCTTGGGAAAAGCTCCTTATGATTACCACACCACTGGATAGCCGCATTGGAAATAATCAGATCATAAGTATCTCCCAAATGAAGCTGCTCTTCAATACTTCTTTTTTCAAAATTCAGCCTGCTTGTTTTGAACTGAGCCGCTTTTTCAAGCATTTCTTCAGAAGAATCTATTCCTAAGACTTTAGAATCTTCTAAGTAATCCAAAAGTTTTGAGGTAAGCTCTCCCGTTCCGCACCCCAGATCTATAACGGATATTCCCGTTCTTGATTCTACCAGTTTCAACAGATCAAAGAAAGGGGCTGAACGCTCTTCTTTAAATTGATCATATATTTCAGGATTCCAAGCCATAATGGTGGTGTTTTATGAGTTTAGTTTCTCGAATTGAGATATTTCTGCCATTCCCAGACTGTCCTTAAAGACTCTTCCAGGGAAGTTTCTGATTTCCAGTTAAGTTCTTTTTCTGCTTTTGAAGGATCTGCATAGGCAATAGTAATATCCCCTTCTCTTCTCTCACAGATCTGATAAGGAACATCTACTCCATTTGCAATTTCAAAAGCTTTTACGACTTCTAAAACGGATGACCCTTTTCCAGTTCCTAGATTATAAGTATCAATCAATGTTTCACCGGACTGATCTTCCATAAGCTTCTTTAAAGCAGCTACATGAGCCTTTGCTAAGTCTACTACATAAATATAGTCACGAACAGCTGTTCCGTCCTCAGTAGGATAATCATTCCCCCAAATACTTAGTTTCTCACGAACTCCTGCAGCGGTCTGCATAACATAAGGAACTAAATTATTAGGAATTCCTATTGGTAATTCTCCGATTTTTGCTGAGGGATGTGCTCCAATGGGGTTAAAGTATCTTAATAATGATATCTTTCTGTTGTATGCCTTAGCAAAATCGATCAGGATTTCCTCACCCATTTGCTTAGTTTTTCCATAAACGCTCTCAGGCATTTTTAACGGAGTATTTTCATCAATCGGCATTACTTCTGCCTGTCCATATACAGTACATGACGAACTGAAAATAAAGTTGGAGATTTCTCTTTCTTTAAATTCCTGAAGGATATTGATGAGTGAAAACAAATTGTTTTCATAATAGTCTACAGGCTTTACCTGGCTCTCTCCTACAGCCTTTGAAGCCGCAAAATTAATACACCCATCAATATTATGAGCGTCAAAAACCTGTGAAAGAAGTTCTTTACGCTTAAGATCAAAAGGATAAAAAACTGGTTTTTTACCAGTGATCTCCTCTATATTATTTAAAATAAACCTCTCCGAATTGGACAGATCATCTACAATAACAACATCAAAGCCATTATTGATAAGTTCTACTACTGTATGAGAACCAATATATCCAAGTCCTCCTGTAACAAGTATTGCCATTTTTTAATCTTCGTGTTTTCCTATATTTTCTATTTCATTTTTTTCTATTTCCCTATGATTTAAATAAAAGATATAAAAAAAAACAAAACCGATAACTAATGTATTAAAAATAATTACAAAGTTATAATATGAATTGTTAATGTAACTTTTAATTAAGGTATAATTAGCAAAACAAACTAAAATAAGGATCACTACAGCAAAAAAATTGAGAATAATCTTGGTATATTTTAATTTGCAAAAAATGATTATTCCTGCAATTAAATTTACAATGATGTAAAGAGAGTATTTAAAAATATTTTCAAAAATACTCTCTTTATAATATCTAGAGTAAGACAAGGAATTGTAGGACATCACTGTATTGATCAAATAAAGTGAATAAATCCCCATAATAAAAAGATGAACTCCTAAAAAGAATTTATACTTTTTACCTTTAAGAAAAAATCCCTTCATCTCCTTTTATCCCATAAACTCAAGGACAGCATCTGTGATATACTTCAACTGCTCTTCATCCAGTTCCGTATGCATTGGTAAAGAAACTACCTGCCCCAAAAGCTTATCTGTATTTACAAAGTCAGCATCATTGCTTTCCTGGAAATAGGCTTTTTGTTTTCTTAATGCTACAGGGTAGTAGATCATTGCCGGAATTTCCTTTTCAGTAAGGAACTTCTGAAGTTCGTCACGTTTTCCATTCAGAATTCTTAATGTATACTGGTGGAATACATGAGTAGAGCTTTCAGATCTTTTTGGAGTTAAGATATTCGGATTTCCTGCGAACGCTTCATCATAATAGTCAGCAGCTTTTCTTCTCGCCTCGTTATATGAATCCAAGTGTGGTAACTTTTTTCTTAAAACCGCTGCCTGAATGCTGTCTAAACGGGAATTCACTCCCACCTCATCGTGATAATATCTCTCGTACATTCCATGGTTAACAATTCCTCTTAAACGGTGTGCCAGCTCATCATTATTTGTAAAAATAGCACCTCCGTCACCATAACATCCAAGATTTTTGGAAGGAAAGAAAGATGTAGTTCCTACTGTTGCCATCGTTCCGGCATATTTCGATGTTCCGTCAGAGAATGTATATTCTGCACCAATTGCCTGTGCATTGTCTTCAATTACGTATAAATTGTGCTCTTCAGCAATTTTCAGAATCTCTTCCATATTGGCACACTGCCCAAACAAATGTACCGGAATAATTGCTTTTGTTCTTGGTGTGATCGCCTTTCTTAAAGCATCTGTTGAAATAGTAAATGTATCATAATCTACGTCTACTAAAACAGATTTTAATTTAAGCAGATGAATCACCTCTACTGTTGCTGCAAAAGTAAAATCAGCAGTAATTATTTCATCCCCTTCTTTCAAATCCAGCGCCATAAGGGCAATCTGTAATGCATCAGTTCCATTTGCACATGGAATAACATGTTTTACATCTAAATAAGACTCCAATTCATTCTGGAAAGACTTTACTTCAGGACCGTTGATAAAAGCCGCGGAATCCATTACATTTAAAACTGCATTGTCTACATCATTCTTTATTTTGTAATACTGACTTTGCAAGTCAACCATCTGAATTTTTTTCATAAATAAATTATTTCTGTAAAAATAAGGATTTTAAAATCCTATCAAAAATTTTATTGATTTTGTTTTTATCTTTATACAAAAATTTATATGAAAAAAATTTTACTCTTTTGTTTCCTAACAGGTTACTCTTATAGTATTGCACAAACTCAGCTTGTTTTTGTGTATTTTAAAGACAAGCCTAATAAAGCAGTATTTTATGCTAATCCTCTTTCTGAGCTTAGCCAAAAATCGCTTGACAGACGTACAACATTAGGCATATCCCTTAATGATCAGGACGTCCCTATAGAACAATCTTACATACAAAACCTTCAGAATCTAGGATTTACCGTTACAGATTATTCTAAATGGCTCAACGGAGCGGCAGTCAACGCAACCCCTGCTCAAATTGCCACTTTGCAAACCCAGCCTTTTGTTTTATCCGTAGAAAGTTTTGCCCGAAACGGAACTCCTACAGTAAAGCAGACCCCCGTTAATAAATGGAAAAATCCTACGAATACCCAGAAGGGACTTACCAATTTTGAATATGGTTCCGGTACCTTACAGATTGACCAGGTAAACATAAGACCTCTTCACATTGCAGGCTTTACAGGAACCGGAATTTCCATTGCCGTTATTGACACAGGATTTCCTACTGTGAATACCGGAAATGCTTTTCTGAGACTACGCAACAATAATAAGATAAAGGCTGGTTATGACTTTGTTACCAAATCCAATGACATCTACAACCCTTCTCTAAATGCACATGGCACCGTTGTACTGGGAGCTATTGGTGGTTATTTGGAAAATATCTTTGTAGGTTCTGCACCGGATGCGGATTTTTATCTGTACCGAAGTGAAAATACCGCTGCTGAAATTCCTGAGGAAGAACTCTACTGGATCGAAGCTGCTGAAGAAGCAGACAGAAAGGGAGTAGAAATTATCACAACCTCACTTGGATATCAGGCATTTGACAATCCTCAATACAGTTATACTTATGCCGATATGAACGGAACCACGTCCTTTATTGCAAGGGGAGCCGGAATTGCTGCTGAAAAAGGAATTTTTGTTCTTGCTGCGGCAGGAAATTCAGGGGATAAACCATGGCATTATCTTTTAACTCCCTCAGACAACGCTAAGGTATTTACGATCGGAGCAGTAGATTCTTCAGGAAATACATCTGTATTCTCTTCTTTCGGACCTAATTCACTGGGAGTCATTAAACCGGATGGAAGTGCTAGAGGAACTGCTACTGCAACTGTTTTAGGAGATACCACCTTTACGAGTACCGGAACTTCCCTTGCTACTCCTATTGCTGCGGGAGGTGTTGCCTGTCTTCTCCAGGCATTTCCTACCATGAATAGGGATCAGCTCAAAACAAAGCTAA
Organism: Chryseobacterium sp. MYb328; assembly: GCF_037572595.1. Lineage (NCBI taxonomy): Bacteria > Pseudomonadati > Bacteroidota > Flavobacteriia > Flavobacteriales > Weeksellaceae > Chryseobacterium > Chryseobacterium sp. MYb328. Next base: position 154,293 of record NZ_JBBGZQ010000006.1, read on the forward strand.
GACAGACGGCTTCACTTTATCCTAATCACACAGATCAGATAGGATATGGCATTCTTAACTTCGGAAGTCTTTACAATGGTGTATTAAATACTTCTGAAATTGTAAAAAAAGAAAAATTCGCGTTGTTTCCGAATCCTGTTAAAAACATTCTTAATATTGCCTCAGAAGATGACATCAGTTCGCTGGAAATTTATGACAATCTGGGAAGGCTGATAAGAAAAGTGAGTGATCAGAAGTCTGTAAGGGTTGATGATTTTGCAAAAGGTATCTACTATCTGAAAATACAGACCCTTGATAAAGGGTATTATAAGAAGTTTATAAAGGAATAATCTTCATTATTTTAAACACAAATAGCACTATTTTATCACTAATATTACGAAACTGATTATAAACCAAAAACGGGTCATTAGACCCGTTTTTTTCACTATAAATAGTATATTTTTGATAATATCGCTTTCATTAAAAGCAATTTAAGCCGAGTTTCTGCTTGCATTAATGTTTCCGAATAAAGATCTTGTCACTAATTTCTCATAAGCTTCTTTGTTTCCTTCACCTTTCTGAATTTTCATCAGTGCATATTGCTGAATACTGAGCAATGGTAAAACAATCTTTTCACGGATCTTCACTGATTTTCTGGATAACGGATCTTCTTCCTGAAGTATTTTGAAACCAGTCAATTCCAGCATAATATCTCTTGAAAGCTCATATTCACTGAAAAGAACATTCCAGAATGCTCCGAATTTAGGATTGTTTTTGATATAATAAGTTAAAGGAAAGTAAGACTTATTCATACTCATCATGGAGTTCAGGACTAAAGTTTTAAAGAAATCTGAGCCTTTATACAGTTCTCTAACTTCTTCAAACCTTCCCTCCTCTTTTAACTGCTGCATAGCATAGCCAAAACCGAAAAATCCGGGAACATTCTGTTTCAATTGTGACCAGGAACCTACAAATGGAATGGCTCTTAAATCTTCAAACTTCAATTCACTTCCGTTTCCTCTTTTAGATGGACGGCTTCCGATATTGGTTTTTCCATAATATTCCAGTGTACTCATCTCCTGAAGATAGGGAACAAACATTGGATGGGCCTTAAGATCTGAATATTTCTGATAACTGATATTTGCCAGCTCAATAATCAATGCCCGTTCTTTCTCCGTAAGATCTTTTTTGGCGTTTTTAAATACATCATTTTCTACTCCGGCAGTCAAAAGCTGTTCAAAATTGTATTTTGCCTGTTCTTTATTTCCGAAAATACTGGTAATCGTTTGCCCCTGAATGGTCAGTTCAATTTTATTATTCGCAATTGTTTTTCCCTGGGACGCATAGAAATCGTGGGTTTTTCCACCACCTCTTGCCGGAGGTCCTCCTCTGCCGTCAAAAAACACAACTTTAATATTATTCTGCTCTGAAAGTTTCGTCAGTACTTCTTTAGCCTTATAAATTTCCCAGTTGGCCTTTAGATATCCACCATCCTTGGTTCCATCAGAAAAGCCCAGCATAATGGTCTGCTGGTTTCCTCTTCTTTCAAGATGTTTTTTATATACAGGATTCTGATACAGTTCATTCATCACATGCTCTGCATTATCAAGCCCCTCCATGGTTTCAAAAAGCGGCACAATATCCATATTGATGTCTTCGTCCTGATATCCGCACACTTTAAAGAATGCATAGACATTCATCACATCTTTCACGGCATCAGAATTGGAGATAATATAACGGTTCATTCCTCTCAGCCCGTTCAGGTCCTGAATTTTGGAAACCTGAGCTACCGTCAGTAATGTATCTTTTACAATATCCTCAAAATCAGCTGCATTTACCTGTTTTAAAATCTGAATCAGCTTATTGAATTTCTGTTCGGAGTCAGCTTCTTCATTTCCGTATACTTTTGCAAAAACCTCATCAATGACTTTCTGATGAATTCTGCTGTCCTGGCGGATATCCAACGTGGCAAAATGAGTTCCAAAAATTTTCACCCGATCTCTGAAATTCACCAAAAGATCTAAGAATAGTGCATTGTGCTCATTGATCAATATTTTTTCAGCCTCATCTGTTTTCTTTAAAATATCTTCTGCTGTAATTGTTTTCCCATCAAAAATAGCCGTGTACAACTCCTCGCTTAAAGCCGTCAATACTTCAGAAACACCTCTGAAACTCAATCGCCTTCTGACGAATTTCAAATGGCTGTAATAAGACTTCAGAATGGCTGAACGAAGCTCCTCGGCTACTCTTTTGGTGACATCGGCCGTTACAAAAGGGTTTCCGTCACGGTCTCCTCCTGGCCAGAAGCCAAGCTGTATAATATCTTCATGCAGATGGAAATTTCCGTTTCCAAATGTCTTTTTAATCTTCGTAAATAATTCACCAATCGTATCATAATACACATATCTCAGATAGGAAATAATGCTTAGAGCTTCATCAATTGGTGTCGGTTTTTCCTTATTCACAAAAGGGGTTTTCCCCAGCTGCTGCAAAAGGGTATCAATCTGAGTAACGGAATCACTGGTAATGGCCCCTCTCAGATCCTGGATGATTCTCTGTACTGAACTTGGATAAAACTGTGTAGGGTGCGCTGTAAACACAACCTTTACACTGAAATCCTTTAATTTCTCACGTACTTTCTCAATTTTATGATCCTGAAAAGAACGTTCAAAAAGATTGGTCACGGTTCCGCCATCACTTTCGGAATGCAGATTGGGAAATGCAGCATCTTCAATACTGTCGAATAAAACCACCTGTCTTTCTATATATTGAATGATCTTAAAAAGCAGTTCAAGTTTCTGCTCTTCGGTCTGAAGATCGGTATGGTTTTTAAAAAATTCTTCAACAATTTCTTCGGGGGTTTTTCCTGCATCATAGCCGCTTTTGCTTTCCTCATAAAGGAAGGGAAGCAACATCCCGATATTGGTCATTTTATCATAAGGCAGGCTCATAAATAATGAATTGTAGATCTGGAATTTATTTTCCACGATCTGCCTGAATTTTTCTGCGCGTTGGTCGTGTCTCATAATAACAAATGTAAGTGATTTTGGAATTAGTTGAATTGATAAATGACAAAAAATTAAAACTTTATTCTCACCTGAAAATTTAAAATAACAATAGCAATTACAGCTTAATTTTATCCTCAAAAATTAAGTATTCTATAAATATTCAATATCTATATCTTCAATGAAACATTTTGTAACTTTGGGTTTTAATTAATTCTTAGATACAATTTTATCTGTTGTATCAAAAATTTTCGAATATGGGCTACATCAGAGAATATTACGAACAAATTGTTAAGCTACAGGAATCTGAATGGGAATTCATCGCAGGATATTTCCGTAGAAAAGTGTATGCTAAAAACGAAATTATTACGCAGCAAGGTGATACGGAAAACTATTTGTCTTTCATCGAATCCGGATTGGTAAGATTTTATATTCCTGATGATGAACATGGGTATACTTTTAGCTTCAGTTTTGAAAAGGAATTTACCTGTGCCTATGATTCTTTCCTCACTCAAACGCCTTCTGAATATGAAATGCAGGCATTAACAGAGACGGTTGTATGGCAGATCTCATTTGATGATTTACAGAAAATTTATAATCAGACCAATGTGGGAAATCATTTGGGACGTTTTGCCTCCGAGAAACTGTTTCTGGCTAAAAGCAAAAGGGAACTTTCTTTATTGAAACTTACCGCCAAAGAACGTTACTTAAAACTATTTACTGAACAGCCTGTGCTTCTGCAACGGGTTCCATTAAAATATATTGCTTCTTATATCGGAATTACTCCACAGGCTTTAAGCAGAATCCGCAGACAAATTAATTAACATAGGTTCATTGTGTATCTTCCCTCTTCTGTTGAACTTTGCAGAAAAATATTTCAATGAATTTACCTATTGTAGCCTATGGGAACCGTATTTTAAAGCAGAAATGCATACCGGTTAATGAAAACAGCCAGGAAATACAGGACCTTATTGCCAATATGTGGGAAACCATGGAAAACTCCAATGGATGTGGCCTTTCCTCTTCCCAAATCAACAACCCCCTACAGCTTTTTATTGCTGACAGCCAGATCATATTTGAAAACTTTGATACTGAAGATCAGCTTCTCTCCTTCGAAAGGAATGATAAGGGAATCAGGGAAACTTTTATTAATGCTAAGATTATAAACACTTCTGAAGAGACCTGGGAAGATTATGAAGGATGCCTAAGCATTCCCGGACTGTCTCAAAAGGTAGAAAGGCCCTGGAAAATTACCATTGAATATCTCGATCAGGATTTTATCAGACAAACCAAAACTTTTACAGGATTAACGGCGAGAATCATTCAGCATGAGTATGACCACACACAGGGAGTTTTATATATTGATCATTTGAAACCATTAACAAGAAAAATGATAGAATCGAAATTGAAGAAGATTGTCAACGGAAATATTAAAACCGGATATCCTATGACGTTTTTATAATCTTCTTAGGGCATTGAGAACATGAGTAATTTTCGTAAATTTGTTCTGAAAACACGTTTCCTTATGAAAATTATCATCACGCTTTCCCTGATCTTTTCCAATCTGCTTTTTGCACAGATCAAGGTTCCTGATGATTATAAAAAAATTCCGGATATTCTGGATACTACTGAATATCTTTACCCTTTTGTCATTCCCAATAAAGAATACGAATACTGGCGAGTACTCACCAATGACAATGATCCAGACAAGGCTATCATCTATGAAAGTCAGGCCCCTCTTTTTATGACCATTAATGAGCCTGCTCCTGAAAAAGGGTTTTTCCAGAAATGCATGGGTAATAATTGTTTTTCCTATATTCTTGCCTGTAAAAAAGACAGACCTGTTTATTTTTCCAATGAACAGCAATTAAGGGATTTCATCGGAACAGTAGATAATCTTCCGGAAGCTATTTTACTGGCCAGGACATATGGCTACACTATCGATACTAAAAACCGTTTTACAGGTTCTTATAAAATTGAAGATAACTCTATTTCCCTGTATGTTTTACAATCTAAAGGCTGTCCGGTTGTTAAAGAGTCTTTTTTAATTAAGATCAACAGAAAGACCGGAAAACTGGAAGCTAAAAGTAATGGTATTTACTCAAAAAATGAGGACTGTACCACTTTATAATATATTGGAAGGACAATAACTTTACATCTATTTTAAGATACAGGAAAATGAAAAGTTTTCAGCAAGAACGTCACTTATTTTTTGCCATGAATACGTTTTGCAAATCTAAAGGTATCCGTGGCAATTATTAGCTGTATACAATTTTATCGCAGATGAAATCCTAGCACCTTAAAAACAGCATCAAAAGGAAAAAAATAGCGACCTTGCGTTTCCAAACATTCCCTTTTTTTATCATACTCATATTGTTGGAAAACGCAAGGTCGCTAAGATGTTAAACAACATGCATATTTTAAGGCGCAAGAAAATCAAAGATTCCCGGCAAGAGTTACCCAGAATTTTTGCCAGGAATACACTAATTATTTTATTTGTGTATCCGTGGCAATTTAAAGTATTCAGGATCAGATATTAATTGCTCCTTGTCCTGATGCGATCAGATATGCTTCTTTTAATGTTTCTGAATAGGTTGGATGAGCATACGAAATACGGAACATATCTTCTGCCGTGACTTCATATTCCTGGGCAATAACGCCTTGTGCAATAAGATCTGCAGCTCGGGCTCCGATAATATGTACTCCAAGTACCTCTCCATATTTTGGATCAATCAAAACTTTTGCAAACCCATCCATATCCATCGATGCTCGGGCTCTTGCACTGGCTGAAAATGGGAACTTTCCAACATTATAAGCAATATTATTCTTTTTGAGATATTCTTCACTGTACCCTACAGATGCTACTTCCGGCCAGGTATAGACCACAGAAGGAATACGGTCGTAGTGAATATGATGATTCTGTCCGTTAATTGTTTCAGCTACCAAAACACCTTCTTCTTCAGCCTTATGGGCAAGCATTGCTCCGCCGATTACATCTCCGATGGCATAGATATTAGAAACAGACGTCCTGTTGTTTTCATTAACTTTAATGAATCCTCGGTTGTCTACCTCCACTGCTGTATTTTCTAATCCCAATCCTTTTGTATAAGGGCTTCTTCCTACAGCTACCAAAACATATTCAGCCTCCAGACTATTTTCTATTCCATTTTTATCTTTAAAAAAGACTTTTGCTGCAGACTCTGAACTTTCGGTTTTATAAACAGCCTGTCCCAAGCGGATATCAACTCCTTCTTTTTTTAGGATTTTCTGAAGATTTTTCCCCAATTCATGATCCATCGCTGTAATCAGATGATCTGCATATTCGAGAACTGTGACCTGTGTTCCGATTCTGTTGAAGATGGAGGCCATTTCTACTCCTATTACTCCGCCTCCGATGATCACCATAGATTCAGGCTTTTCTTGTAAGGATAAAGCTTCAGTGGAAGTAATGATTCTCTTTTTATCAATTTCCACTCCCGGAATAGTTGATGGTTTTGAGCCGGTTGCAATGATATAGTTTTTAGCTGTAATCTCTCTGGATTCTGTTTCATTAGTAATTTTAATAACAGAGTTATTGACGAAACCTGCTGTCCCTTTCAGACGGGTAATTTTATTTTTATTCATTAAAAAATCGAGTCCGTTGGTATTTTTACCTACCATTTCAGATTTTCTTTTGTACAGCTGAGAAAAATCCAGTTCTATTGTATCAAGCTTAATTCCATGTTCCTTAAACTTATGTTGGGCGTCTGCATAATGATGAGTACTGTCCAGTAAAGCTTTTGTTGGAATACAGCCTACATTTGTACAGGTTCCCCCCAATGTTTCATATTTTTCAATAATCACTGTTTTATAGCCTAATTGAGCACTTCTTATAGCTGCAACATATCCACCGGGTCCTGAGCCAATCACGGCAATGTCATAGTTTTCCATTTGATTTATTAATTATTTATGATTAAATTTACTTGCAAAATAAAAGCAAAATTAAAATAATTACTTTCAATTTGCAAGTAATATTTTTTAAAAAAAAAAATTAAAATAATGAGTAGAAAAAGATCAGACTGCCCTATCAGCTGTTCACTGGAAATATGGGGCGATAAATGGTCACTATTAATCATCCGTGATCTGATGCTTAAAAAGGAATGTACTTATGGAGAACTTCAGAAAGCTGATGAAAAAATTGCGTCCAATATTCTGGCTACAAGGCTTCAGAACCTTATGGAAAATGGAATTATTGACAAAAGGGATCATCCGGACAATAAGCTAAAAATATTATACTATCTTACAGAAAAAGGAATTGATCTGGTACCTATTATTGTTGAAATCAACCTATGGGGAGACAAATATCTGACGATTCCGGATGACAGGAAAAAGTTGTTGGAAGACATCAAAAAGGATAAAGAAGACTTTATCAAAAGAGCGAAAGTCTACCTTTCCAATAAGTCCCAATAAATACAATCAAATAATAATCCGTTACCAACAGATTGGTAAACAGGTTTTGATAGCTTTCATGAAAATCAGTGATAGCAATTTTAAAATTTCATTAACTCAATTTTCCCTTTTCATTCCGTAAATTTGGGTTAAATAAATTTAGAACAATGCTTAATTTCGAGTTTAAAAATCCGACCAAAATACTTTTCGGAAAAGGAGAAATCGCTAAAATTTCCAATGAAATCCCTAAGGATGCTAAAATATTAATGATCTATGGAGGTGGAAGCATAAAAAATAATGGGGTCTATGATCAGGTAAAAGAAGCTTTAAAAGACCACGAGCTTTACGAATTCGGTGGTGTTCCTGCCAATCCTGAATATGAAGTTTTGATAAATGCACTCAGTTTTATCAAAGAAAAAAACATCAATTATCTTCTTGCTGTAGGCGGGGGATCTGTGATTGACGGAACTAAGTTCATCTCTGCTGCAGCCAATTATAATGGTGAGCCTTGGGATATTCTGAGAAAACAAGTGAGAACCTTTGAAGGTGAAGGCATGCCATTCGGCAGTATCCTAACGCTTCCTGCAACCGGATCGGAAATGAATTCAGGATACGTGATCTCAAGAAGAGAAACTAATGAAAAGCTTTCTTCAGGAGGACCTGGACTTTTTCCGCAATTCTCTGTTTTGGACCCTGAAGTAATCAGATCCATTCCTAAAAATCAGATTGTAAACGGAATTACTGATGCCTATACTCATGTATTGGAGCAATATATGACGGCTCCGTCTTCTGCTGATCTTCAGGAAAGAATTGCAGAAAGTATCTTAATCAGCCTTCAGGAAACGGCTCCTAAAGTATTAGCAGATGACTTCAATTATGACGCTGCCGGAAACTTTATGTGGTGTTGTACTATGGCATTAAACGGACTGATTCAGAAAGGAGTTATTACAGACTGGGCTGTACATGCTATGGGCCATGAACTGACAGCATATTTCGGTATTGATCACGCAAGAACACTAGCAATCATCGCTCCTTCCCACTACCGTTATAATTTTGACGATAAAAAAGGAAAATTGGCCCAATATGCTGAAAGAGTATGGGGAATTAAAGACGGAAGTATTGAAGAAAAAGCGGAGCTGGGAATCAAAAAACTTGAAGAGTTCTTCCACAGCCTTCATATCAAGACCAGACTTTCTGAATATACCGAAGATTATAAAGGAACTGCTGAAAAAGTGGAGAAAGCTTTTACAGACAGAAACTGGATAGGCCTTGGGGAGTATAAAAAACTAACTCCTCAGGATGCTTCTAAAATTGTAGAAATGAGCTACTAGAGGTTTTTGAGCTCAAGATTTAAAGTTTTGAATTGAAGTACATATTTTGAATTTTGGCTAAAGCCATATGAATATAAATTTTATAATTAGAGCGGGCTTTAGCCCGCTCTAATTGATTTTGATATCCGTATGAATAATTGCCATTTATGAAAAGGCTGAGCTAAAGCCCACCCCTATTGATATTCATATACAAACGGATATGCATATAGGATAATAATTGTTCAACGACAAGATCTTTTATCTTTTACAAATAATTCCCAATCTCTTATTTTTTAATTCCTCTATTACTCTTTCTTCTTATCCATAAACATTCGTTTAAAAAAAGATCATTTCATTACTTATATTTCAAATTTATTTATATTTTAGCATATTCTTAAATTTGTGAAAATGAAAAAACAGCTACTTTTATTTGCCTTTTCAGCTCTGGCACTTACTTCTTGTAATGACGATAACCTTACAGCCTATGAAATGGACATTATGAAAGGGGATTGGAAAGAAGTAAAGACAGAAATTATTTCAGGAAAAGATAATAAAACTGTGCTTGAAACGACAACTCCGGAAGGATGCAGTGCTAACAATATCCTTTTTTTCAGAACAGACTATTATGTAAGCTATACTGCTTATGATGGAAATCCAGATGGTACCAATTGCCAGTTTGCCGCTAAAAATGAAGGCAAATATACTTATAATACAGATTCTAAACTTCTCAACATCCAGCTTAGCGGAGAAGATGTTGAAAATATGAGTTTCAAAGTTGATATGCTGACTAATACGGAACTTAGACTGGTACAGCAAACCGGCAACTATGATAAGGATGGAGACAAGATTATAGACATCACTTACATTACTTACAAAAGATAAAACCTAAACTCCCGTTGATCGGGAGTTTTTTATTACTTTTATCTCAAATTTTAAAACTGAATATAATGAAGAAGATTCTATCAGCATTTCTATTGCTGTGTTTTATTATTGCCTTTTCACAGGAAAAAAAACCAATGTTCTGGCATGACATCCAGGAATTCAAAAAACAAGATCAACAAAAACCACCCCCTCAAAATGCTATTTTATTAATAGGAAGCTCATCTTTTACCAAATGGACTGATGTAGCGGATTATTTCCCTACTAAAACCATCATCAACAGAGGGTTCGGAGGTTCCAGACTTACAGATCTTAATTATTTTGCGAATGACCTGCTCTCCCCGTATCAGCCTAAGCAGATTATTATCTATTGTGGAGAAAATGACTTCGCTGATAACCATCAGCTGAAGGCACAAAAAGTAGTAAAAAGATACAAAAGCTTCTACAAAAAAATACGTGAACGATTTCCTAATATTGAGGTGGATTATATTTCAATGAAATACTCCCCCAGCAGAGAAGTCCTTTGGCCTCAGATCAAAGAAGCCAATGCCAGGATTGAAGCTTTTATGAAAAAGCAGCCACATTCTGAGTTTATAGATGTAACCAAAGCAATGGAAGATGCTAACGGAAGGGTAAGAAAAGATATTTTTGTGGAAGATATGCTCCACTTTAAACCGGAAGGCTATCAGATCTGGACTAAGGTGATGACTCCTTATATGAAATAAACCCAATCCTATGATAAAAAAAACAATAACCATTTTACTTTTTATTTTACCATTTTCTCTTTCGTTTTCTCAAGAAAAACTTGATGAAAAAAAGATTATTCAGGAACTTTCGGAGAATGCATGTAAGTGTGCTGATTCTATTGCTTTGTCTAACCGGAAAAAGGAAGATATTATAAAAGATGTTCATGAATGTATTGATAAATACACTGGAGCTCTTCAGCTATCATCCCTCTTGTCAGGAGCAGAAAAGCTTTCAGAAACAGCACCTGAGGTGAATGGGAAAAAGCAGATTAACCTGACTTTTAATTCCGATAAGAACTCAAAACAGTATATAGACAACTACAATAAACTGGAACGCTATCTGATGCAAAACTGTGAAAGTGTAAAGAAGGCTACAAAAACTACAGAAACCAATTATGACAAGTTTTCAAAAAATGAAGTTGCAGTTGATTTCTATCAGAAAGCAGTTGAAGCTTCAAAAAAGGAAAACTGGAAGGAAGCTATTCAAAATTACGAGCAAGCTGTAAAGACTGATTCAAAATTCATATATGCCTGGGATAATCTTGGGATTTGCTATAGAAGAGTTGGTGAATATGATAAAGCACTGAATGCTTATAAACAGTCTTTGGCTATTGATCCAAAAGGTAAAATGCCTTTACAGAATATAGCAATGACCTATATTTATAAAAAGGAATACCAAAAGGCTATTGATGCTTATAATGATTTGGATAAAGTGTATCCCGGAGATCCGGAAGTTTATTATGGAATGGGACAAACCTATTTTTCTTATTTGAAAAACAGCGAAAAAGGACTTGATTATATCTGCAAAGCTTACAGGATCTATACTGAGCAGAAATCACCTTACCGCTCTGATGCAGAAACAATAATAGGTCATATCTACAAAAGTATGAAAGAGGAAAATAAGGTGGATAAGTTTAAAGAAATTTTGAAAAATAATAAAATTGACTTCGAGTAAAAATGAAAGCTTCCCAAAATCTGCTGATTTATAATAAGGCTGAAGAAATCTAAAAACGTCACGCATTACTACAAATCTGAAGACTGGAAGAGGAGGAGGACGAAAAACATCAACCTTTACTGCAATCAACAAAACTGATAAAAAAAACGATTCCCATATCAGGAATCGTTTTTTTATTATTTCTTTTTCTTCGATTTAGAAATTGATTTTTGCTGTGCTCTGTTAGCCCCAAATTTCTTAGGTGCTTTTCTTTTTGAAGGCCCACCCCAGTTTTCTTTTGTATTCTTGGCTTTTTTCTCATGGAAAGCGCCTCCTCCATCATTCAGTTTTACCTGAGCCGGGTTCTTCATTATTACCTCATCTTTCTCAGAAGCAATTTTGTTTGGATTAATTTTAACCTCTTCAGGGAAGTCATAAAACTTTAAATCTTTATCCATCAAAAGCTCGATATCAAGAATTAAAGGCTCTTCTTTTTTAGTAACAAAAGTTATTGCCTTACCTTCTTTATCAGCTCTACCGGTTCTACCGATTCTGTGAATATACTGTTCAGGAATATCAGGAGTTTCAAAGTTGATAACGTGAGTAATGTTTGAAATATCAAGACCTCTCGCCATTACATCGGTAGTAATAAGACCTCTGATTTCTTCGTTTTCAAAGCTCTTCATCGCCTTAAGCCTGTAGTTTTGAGACTTATTGGAGTGAATCACATCAAACTGTTCAGGGAAAAGCTCATCGATCTTAGTGAAAAGAAGATCTGCATGTTTTTTATTATTATTAAAAATCAACACTTTAGACATGTCTGTGTTACTCTTCAGTAAATGTTCAAGAAGGTTGATCTTGGTATTGAAATTCTCAACTTTATAAGCAGTCTGCTCGATCTTTTCAAGCGGAGTTCCTGATTTTGCCAATGAAATTTCTACAGGACTTGCGAAATACTCATCCAGCATATCATCTACAGCTTCTGTCATCGTTGCAGAGAAAAGGATATTCTGTCTCTTTTCTTTCATCATTTCGAAAATGTGAGTCAGCTGTGGTCTGAAACCAAGGTTCAGCATTTCATCAAATTCATCAATGATAAGCTTCTGAACTTCTTTAAGGGAAATAGCATTGTCTATGGAAAGGTCCATCACCCTACCCGGTGTTCCTACTAAAATGTCACAACCATCATTGAATAAAAGTTTCTGTGTATTGATGTTTTTACCACCATATATTCCGATAACTCTTGCGGTAATATTTTCAGTCAGTGTCTCAAGAATTTCCGTCACCTGTACTACCAATTCTCTTGTAGGAACCAGTACCAAAACAGTTGGATTTCCAGTTTTACTGTATTTCCAAGTCTTCAGAACGGGTAAAAGATAAGCCAGGGTTTTCCCTGTTCCGGTTTGTGCAATTCCCATTACATCTCTTCCAGAAAGGATTGGCTTTAAACTCTTCTCCTGAATGGGAGTAGGCTCAAATAATTCTAAATCTGCTAAAACATCAAGAACTTTAACCGGTAGGTCAAAATCTGCAAAAGTGAGTTTTTCCATTTTGCAAAGATAAGTATTAATATGTAGAATGTAAAATCGGGTTTTTGAGATGACCGATGGCAAAGACAGGAATCCCAGATCAAAAGAGTGAAAGCCTGAGAACTGAGCCCAAAACCTTCAGCTTTATACTTTGAGCCTTAACCTCATCAGTTAACCTTTACGCTTTTACTGCTTATTTTAATATCATCATCTTTCCATTCACTGGTAGTGATGATAACATTTCCTTTCTTTTTAGGATCTTTTTTAATTGGAAACTTGTCTTCTTCCCACTGGTTGCAATGTGTGGAAATAGGATCTACGAGCAGTTTCCATTCTGTTTTGCTTAATGTGTAAACGTAGAAAGAATGCCAGCAGCTTGTACACCAATTGGGATAAAAACCAATCTCGTCCTTTCCGTCATTGTTAAGATCTCCCAGATTGTATAAAGCTCCCCCTTTAGCCATCGAAATAGTGAACGGCTTTATATTTTTATCACTGAAATACATCGTGGTATCACATTTTCCATCACATTCATCAGTACAATCACTGACCTTAGCATAGACATATTCCTTTGTTCCGTTTCCGTCAAAATCTCCTTGAGTTTTCTCTTCAGTTCCTTCCTGAGCCATAGCAAATATGCCACAGAAAAGCATAATAGGTATCATTAGTTTTTTCATTGTTATATTTTGGGGCGAAGTTTTGGAGGTAAGATTCTAGGTATAGAAAATATATAATCTAAAATCCCGAATCTTATAACCTGCTATTTCCTTGTTACTCTCAACAAAAGTATTAATATTAAAATAATTGAAAAAACGAAACCTAAAACCGCAACCACAGACAGCTCTCCTATTCTTGGTCCGGATTCTGAAGAAAAAACAATGGCTGTTGCAATAATATTTGCTCCTAAAATCATGGCTAAAATCAGGTTAATCACACTGGATTTTATCAGCTGGTTTGTCTTTTCAATATTTTTGATCTCACTGGAGACCGTAAATTTATTTTCATCCAGTTTTTGAAGTACAGAGCGGAGTTCTTTTGGAATTTCATCCACATTATCCGTAAAATTCATCATCCGGTCCATTCCTGTTTTCAAAAGGTTCTTCGGACTTATTTTCTTGGTAAAAATCTTTTTAGTGTAAGGGTGAAGGCTTTTGACAATATCCAGATCCGGGTTAATATTTCTCCCCACTCCTTCTATCAGGCTGATTCCCTTAAATAAAAGGTAGAAATAATCTGGCATGTACAATCTGTTATCCTTTAAAATATCCTTCATCTTATTGATAATAACCTGAACATTAATCTCCTGTAATGAGGAACTGTGAACAAAATTCAGAATATCTTCCACATCATTTTCAAATCGTCTTTCATCTGGGATTTCATAGCTAATCGCCATTTTTTTGAGATAACGGACAATTTTGTGTGGATTTTTAGAAACAAAACTTACGATCAGGTTTTCAAGGATTTCCTTATCGTTGGGCTGGATTTTTCCAACGGCTCCAAAATCAATAAAGACAATTTTCCCATCTTTTTTCACTAAAATATTCCCTGCATGCGGATCAGCATGAAAGAAACCATAGTCTAAAATCTGGGAAACAAAGAGTCTTAATCCTGCTTCAGAAACTTTTACAGGATCAATACCATTAGCCAGAAGAACAGATTTATCAGTTACCTTTATACCATCGATGAACTCCATACAAAGAATATTGTTATTGGAATAGTCTTCGTAAATTTTAGGAACATAGGTTTCTTTGTTATTCTTAAAATTCAGGCGAAACTGCTGGATATTATTTCTTTCATTCGTCAAAGAAACTTCTTCCAATAATGATCTTTCAAAAGTGGAAATAGCCTGTTTGAGATTCAGCTTCTCTCCTATTTCTGAATAGGCGGAAATTATTTTTTCAATATCTTTAATGAGCAGTAAATCATCTTCAATAACGGATTGTACGTCTGGTTTTCTAAGTTTCAAAATGACTGGACTTCCGTCCAGCAAAACAGCTTTATAAACCTGTGCAATGGAGGCTGTAGCCAGCGGTTCTTTCTGGATTTCCAGAAAATGATCTTTCACAGAAATATTGAATTCACTTTCCAGTGCTTCTTCCACGTCCATATCTACCGTTTCCACCTTATCCTGCAACTTTTGCAGCTCCTGAATCAGTTCCGGTGGCAGCAGATCTTCCCTGTTACTGAAAGTCTGTCCCAGTTTTACAAAAGTAGGTCCCAATTCTTCCAATGCCAATCTGATTCTTTCATAAACGGTTCCTTTGGAAATAATTTCATCTGAATTCCCGGAAACATCTTCCTGCTTATTTCCGCCATTCATTCTTGCGAGAATATCTTTAAATCCGTATTTGCTTAATACGGAAATCAGTCTTGCGGATCTTTTCAGTTTTCTTTGCTGCTTGTCAAACATAGTGTATCAATAGTAGGTGCAATGTACTCCAAAAACTGTTCCTAATACTAATTTAAACTGAATATAAAAGGTTAATAGGGGGAAGATGGAAGCTTGAGGCTGGAAGTTACTTGTAGTTGTATAATTACCGAATATCTTTTCATCAAATATTCCAGAAAGATGAAAACCGGAGTATAATTATTCTTTAAGGTGTTTATTCTTCCTGTCTTCAAATCTGTTTGCTGTCCTGAATTTAAGACAAAAACAGAAATTCACGATAAAGAGATTAAAAATATAATCACATAATCAGCATTTTACATTATTATTTACAAGCATAATAAAGAAACAATGTTACGTATAATAATATTTTATATATTTACGAAGTACAAACTTAAAACAAACCAATAAAAGTATTACAACATGAAAAATTTACGTAACAGCAAACTTTCAAGAGAACAATTAAAAAATGTTTCAGGAAGCGGAATTATTATCGGTGGTAAGTGCTCTCACCAGTGCTGTCCTACTGACGGACTTCCAAAATGCCCGGGAATGATTTGTCCTGCGGTAGTTTGCCCACAGTATTTATAAGATACACATTTAAATTTTAGGTAAAATAAAAACAGAATGCATTTGCATTCTGTTTTGTTATTTAAATTCCGCTACTCTATTATTTAATAGGTGTTAAGTATAGTTTTAATCCAAATTTTACTATATACCTATGAGCACTGTCCTGCTGTTATAATATCCCAGAATACATATAAAAAAACAGAAATAAATCTACACTTTTGTATTTTTACAAGAAACTAGTTTTTATTATGAAATTAAAAGTTCCCGGAACTGAAGGATACACCGCTGCTCTCGACAAATTTATTGAAGCAACAGTTTCAATAGACTTTACAGAATTACATCACGATTTCATTCCCTTTATCCCAAAAAGCCCTAGCAGGATTCTTGATCTTGGGGCCGGAATAGGTAAAGATTCTTCTGTATTATCTGCTATGGGACATTCAGTGACTGCTGTAGAACCATCTGAAGCTCTTTTTAAAGCAGGGAAAAAATTATATCCTAATTTTGGGATCAATTGGATTCAGGATGCATTGCCAGAACTTAAGTTTTTAAGTCCTGACGTAAAGTTTGATTTTATTCTGGTATCTGGAGTATGGCATCACCTCAGCCCGGAAGAACAGCATTTTTCAATGATAAAAGTTTCACAGCTTCTGACAAAAAAAGGAATTCTTGCTCTTAGCTTAAGAAATGGTCCTGCGGGTGTTGGAACTCATATTTTCCCAACTTGTACAATATCTACCATACAACAGGCTGAACAAACTGGGCTGAAAGCTCTTTTAACCCTCGAAAAACAACCCAGTCTTCTTCCAGGAAAAGAGCCTGTCATCTGGTCACGCCTAGTATTTCAAAAAATCCAATGAAAAAATTACCCTGAGATTTCTATTTAAGATAGGTTTCATAAAGGTCTTTTCTCCGGTCTTTCATCACCTGAACGGAACCGTTGTGATGAAGATCCTTCAATAAATTAAGGTCTACATCTACAATTAAGGTCATTTCCGTATTAGGAGTTGCCTCTCCTTTCACTGCATTGGATGGAAAGGCAAAATCTGAGGGAGTAAATACAGCTGCCTGTCCAAATTGGATATCCATATTATTTACTTTCGGAAGATTTCCTACACAGCCTGCAATGGCAACATAACATTCATTTTCTATAGCTCTGGCTGCAGCACAGTGGCGCACTCTCATATAAGCGTTCTGTGTATCGGTAAGATAAGGAACAAACAGTATCTTCATGCCCTGGTCAGCTAAAATTCTTGGCAATTCAGGGAATTCAACGTCATAGCAGATCACGAGTCCTATTTTACCACAGTCTGTATCGAAAACTTTGATTTCATTTCCTCCTTTCATTCCATAATATCTCTTTTCGTTCGGAGTAATATGGATTTTTCTGTATTCATCCTTACGACCATCACGGTGAAGAAGGTAGCTTACGTTATACAAATCATTAGTCTCATTATCAAAAACAGGCATACTTCCGGAAATAATATTGACATTATAGCTGATAGCCAGTTCGGAAATTTTCTTTTTAATATCTTCAGTAAGCTTTGCCAACTCTATCATACTGTCTCTTTCTGAAAGGTTATTGAAAGGCGCCAGCAATGGTGTATTGAAAAGCTCCGGAAACAATACGAAATCTGACTTGTAATCTCCCATTACATTCACAAAGAACTCTACCTGTTCATAAAAGGCCTCTATATCTTTGAAATGCCTCATCTGCCACTGTACCAATCCAAGACGGATGATACTGTCCTGCATGGTATTCGGGTTTTTGCTGTAGTAAATATTGTTCCATTGCAGAAGCACTGCATTTTCTCTTGACGCTTCATCTTCTGGAAGATATTTTTTTAACACCCTGATTGGCAGAAAATTATTGGAGAGCTGAAAAGACAACACAGGATCATAAATCTCTTTATCTCTTACTCTTCGGATATATTCTCTTGGAGAAAGCTCATGGCTGTGTTTGTGATAATTCGGGATTCTTCCACCCAGGATAATTGATTTCAAGTTTAAAAGTTCACATAATTCCTTTCTGGCATCATAGAGTCTTCTTCCCAAACGCAGTTCACGGAATTCAGGGTCTACAAAAACTTCTATTCCATATAAAACATTTCCTTTTGAGGTATGGGTATTAAAGGTATAATTTCCTGTAATATCACTATAGGTATGATCGTCACCGAATTCGTCATAATTTACAATAATAGAAAGCGCTACTGCAGCCAGTTTTCCATCTACCGTAATACAGATTTGCCCATCAGGAAACATTCTTGTGAGTTTTTCTATACTTTTTTTAGACCATATGGATTCCGACATTTGTGGATAAGCCCTTTTCATTGTTGCTGCCAGTTCATCATAATCCTGAACATTCAGGGGTCTTGTATCTATTTGCATTTGATGTAATTTTACTTAAATTTAGGAAAAATAACCTGAACAATCCCAATAGATACGTCCTGTTATAGATTTTTTAACAAGTAATCATCCCTTGACCAAAATCATATTTGAGAATAATTCCCAACAAAAAAATCCTGCCCAAACGGGCAGGATTTATATTTAAAATTCAAGTCAAAAATTATTCCCACTCAATCGTTGCAGGTGGTTTGCTTGAAATATCGTAAGCTACTCTGTTGATTCCTCTTACTTCGTTGATGATTCTGCTTGACACAGTATCTAAGAACTCATAAGGAAGTCTGCTCCATGTTGCCGTCATAAAGTCGATGGTGTTAGCAGAACGAACTACTGCTGTGTATTCGTAAGTTCTTTCATCACCCATTACTCCTACAGATTTTACAGGAAGCAATACTACGAAAGCCTGGGATACTTTTTCGTAAAGGTCGTTTTTGTATAGTTCTTCGATGAAGATATCATCAGCTTCCTGAAGGATTCTTACTTTTTCTGCATCTACAGCCCCCAATACTCTGATTCCTAATCCAGGTCCTGGGAAAGGGTGTCTGTATACCATGTGGTGAGGAATTCCTAATTCTTCTCCTACTCTTCTCACTTCGTCTTTGAAAAGCTCTCTTAATGGCTCTAACAATTCGAATTCCATATCTTCAGGAAGTCCGCCCACATTATGGTGAGACTTGATTACTGCAGATGGTCCGTTTACAGACTGGCTTTCGATAACGTCAGGGTAAATGGTTCCCTGAGCCAAGAATTTAGCCCCTTCAATTTTGTGAGATTCTTCATCAAATACATGGATAAACTCATTTCCGATTGCCTTTCTCTTCGCTTCAGGATCATCTACTCCAGCTAATTTTGAAAGGAATCTTTCTCTGGCATCCACCATTTTAATGTTCATATGGAAATGCTCTCCATACTGATCCATTACTTTCTTACCTTCATCTTTTCTCAATAATCCTGTATCTACGAAAATACAAGTTAACTGATCTCCGATTGCTTTATGGATCAAAACTGCCGCTACAGAAGAGTCAACACCTCCTGAAAGACCAAGGATCACTTTGTTATCCCCTACTTTCTCACGGATTTCTTCTACTGTTTTCTCAATATAGTTCGTCAGTTTCCAGTTTTTCTCTGAATTACAGATTCCAAATACGAAGTTCTCAAGCATTTTTCCTCCTTCTTCCGTATGGGAAACTTCCGGGTGAAACTGAACGCAGAATATTTTTTTGTCTTCATTAGAAATGGAAGCAATAACTCCTGATTTTGCGTTTAATTCAAAACCTGCAGGTAACTCACCTACTTCGTCAAAGTGACTCATCCAAACTACAGAGTTCTGAGTCACACCTTTTAATAAAGAGCTTTCTTTAACGATTTCAAGGCTGGCTTTTCCGTATTCTCCTTTTTCTCCTTTATTTACTTTTCCGCCTAAAAGGTGAGCAGTCATCTGCATTCCGTAACAAATTCCTAAAACCGGAACTCCCTGCTCATACAATTCTTTTTCAACCAGGTGAGCATTTTCTGCGTTTACAGAACTTGGTCCTCCGGAAAGGATAATTCCTTTTGGCTGTTTTGCTAAAATATCTTGTAAAGGTGTATTGAAAGGTAAGATTTCAGAGTACACGCCCATCTCACGGATTCTTCTTCCGATAAGCTGGTTGTACTGGGATCCGAAATCTAAAATAATAATACCGTTGTTCATTTTTGATAATTGATTTGTTTGAAAGATATCAGATATCAAACAACAGATATCAGATTTGGGGGTCTGAAGTCTGGAATCTGGCATCTGAACTCTTATTTCTAATATTAACTGTTTTACAAAAAAAGACTTGGAATGACTCCAAATCTTTTCTCGTGATTTTTATTAAAACTTTCCGATGTCTTCTCTGTAGAAGCCGTAATCGAAATGTACATGTCCTGCGTCTTCGTAAACTTTTTTGCGGGCATCATCGAAAGTAGCTCCGGTAGCTACGATGTTCAATACTCTACCTCCATTGGAAACCACTTTGTCTCCTTTTTTGATAGCTCCTGCATATAACAGTTTACTGTGTTTTACTTTGTCTTCTCCTGTAATTTCGAAACCTGTTTCAATGTTTCTTGGGTAACCACCTGAACACATAACAAGACAAACTGCTTTTTCGTCTTTAAACTTAAGCTCAATGTCTTTTCCGTCCATACAGTCCTGGATCACATCTAAGAGGTTGTTTTCCATAAGCGCCATCAATACCTGGGTTTCAGGATCTCCGAATCTCATGTTGTATTCAAGAAGATAAGCTCCGTTCTTAGTTACCATTAATCCGAAGAAAATGATTCCTTTGAAACTGAATCCTTCTGCTTTAAGACCTTTAATAGTAGGTTCTAAAATATTTTGTTCAAAATCAGCGTAGTGCTCCTGAGTAAACTCCGGGCTTGGTGCCACTGAACCCATTCCTCCTGTATTGGGTCCTGTATCTCCGTTTCCTGCTTTTTTATAATCTTTTGCAGCTACACATGGGAAAAGTTTTTCACCATTAGAGAAAGCAATGATAGAAGCTTCAAAACCTTGTAAATATTCTTCAATCACCAAACGGATTCCTGCATCTCCATAGATTCTTCTGATCATGAAGTCGTGGATAGTAGCTTCAGCTTCTTCAAGGGTATCACAGATAACAACTCCTTTTCCACCTGCTAAACCACTTGCCTTGATCACTAAAGGATACTGCTGTGTTTGTACATATTCTTTTGCTTCGTTATATGAATCAAATACTACCGCTTTAGCTGTCTTGATATCATAGGTCTGCATAAATTTCTTAGAAAAAGCCTTGCTCCCTTCCAGGCTTGCTACTTTCTGAGTAGGTCCGAAAACTTTAAGATCATGCTTTTTAAACTCATCTTTGATCCCAGCTACCAATGGTGCTTCCGGTCCAACGATCGTTAAATCAACCTTTTCTTTAATAGCGAAATCTCTAAGTTCTTTGATTTCTGATAAATGAACATTTTTCCCTATTGCATCGGTAGTAGCATTCCCGTTAGCAAAAAACATTTTAGAAATTCTCGGGTCATTCTGAAGCTTTGCTGCTAAAGCAGATTCTCTACCGCCTTCACCTATGATTAATATTCTCATACTTTATTTATTATCTAGTCTTATTCTACAAATATATAATTTTGGATGTTAAAATTACCATCCAAAATTATTTTTTAATTCTATTTTAATTAGTGGAAAAAGTGTCTAACCCCAGTAAACATCATTGGGATTTTGTGCTCATTAGCAGCTTCAATGCTGTCCTGATCTTTTACACTTCCTCCTGGCTGGATGATTGCTTTGATACCTTCCTGAGCGCAGAAATCTACTACGTCACGGAAAGGAAAAAATGCATCAGATGCCAATACTAAATCTCCTGTGAATTTTTCTTTTGCTCTTTCGATTGCCTGCTGTGTAGCCCAGATTCTGTTAACCTGTCCTCCTCCGATTCCGAAAGCCTGGATTCCATTGGAAACAACAATAGCATTAGATTTCACATATTTTACCACTCTCTGAGAGAAAAGCAATGCTTTTTTCTGTTCTTCAGTAGGCTGAGTTTCAGTTACTACTTTGATATCATCAGAGAAATGTAAATCATTATCCTGAACCAGGATACCACCGTCTACTTTTACCCAAGTCTTTTTATCAGAAACAGGGTTTACGATTTTGATGATTCTCAGGTTTTTCTTTTTTCTTAAAACTTCAAGAGCTTCTTCGTCGAAATCCGGAGCCATTACAATCTCAAGGAATGTTTTGTTTAGCTCTTCAGCTGTTGCAGCATCAATCTTATAGTTCATTGCAACAATTCCGCCAAAAATAGAAACCGGATCACATTCGAAAGTTTTCTGGTATGTTTCCAATGCTGAAGTACCTATCGCAACTCCACAAGGGGTAGAGTGTTTTACGGCACAACAAGCCATTTCTTCTTTGAACTCAGTGACTACTTTCCAGCAAAGGTCCATATCACGAAGGTTGTTGAAAGAAAGTTCTTTACCTCCAAGCTGTTCGAAGTCTTTCATTGCTCCGTTCTCGAAAGTAGAAACGTAGTAAGCTGCTGACTGGTGAGGGTTTTCGCCATATCTAAGATCAGAAACTTTTTTGTAAGATGCATTTAAATACGTTGGATATTCCTCATCTAAAAGCATTCTTGAAATAGCAGCATCATAAGCTGATGTAAGGTTGAATACTTTTCCTGCAAGCTTCTTACGGGTTTCAATGTAAGTATCCCCGTTTTGTTCCATTTCGATTTTTACCGTTGTATAATCTTCTACATCAGTAATTACCGTAACAGAATCAAAGTTTTTTGCTGCAGAACGAAGCATAGACGGACCACCGATATCGATAAACTCTACTTTCTCGTGTAACGAAATGTCTTTGTTCACGTTTTCGAAGAAAGGATAAAGGTTTACGATTACCATGTCAATCAGACCAATTCCGTGCTCCTGAACGGTTTTCATGTGCTCTTCGTTGGTACGAACCGCTAACAAACCACCGTGAACTTTTGGGTGTAAAGTTTTTACTCTACCGTCCAACATTTCAGGAAAATTGGTTACCTCATCAATCTGAATTGGATTTAAACCAGCGTCTTTCAAATGTTTGAACGTTCCTCCTGTGGAGATCAACTCATAATTCTGAGCTTCCAAAAACTGTGCGAATTCAATTAATCCACTTTTGTCAGAAACACTGATTAAAACTCTCTTTTTACTCATTACTTTCAATTTTTACTTTTCACAGTTATTTCAAACTGTATCCGGGTCTTTCACCTCCGGGTTACTTTTTATTTTACTTAGATTTTTAACCATCCCGTCAAAAATTAAAATTTTTGACACCCTTCCTCTGGAAGGGAATTTTACTCATTACTAATTCCCTAAGACCTTATTGATCGCTAGCGGAAATATTTCATATTCAATCTGGTGAACTTTCTGAGCTAATGTTTCCGGAGTATCTTCTGCTGTTACTTCAAAAGATTTCTGAAGAATAGCTTCTCCTTCATCAATACCCGGAGTTACAAAATGCACTGTTGCCCCACTCTCTACTTCTTTAGCCTCAATCACTGCATTATGAACGTTCATTCCCCACATTCCTTTTCCTCCGAATTTCGGAAGCAATGCCGGATGAATATTGATTATTTTACCATTCCAGTTTTCACAGAATTCAGGTTTTAAAATGGATAGGAATCCTGCCAATACGATAAGATCTGTATCTTGTGGGATTACGTTAGTCAATTCACTGCTGAAATTCTTTCCTCTTGGAATCAGTATGTTTTTTATATTATGATTTTTTGCTCTTTCCAGTCCGAAACATTCTCTGTCTGCCACGACCAAAGCTACTTTTGCATTCTGAATTTCTCCAGCTTCAATCGTATCAATGATTCTCTGCAAATTGGTTCCTGAACCGGATACAAGTACAACAATGTTCTTCATATTTTTTTGGCAGCCTTGTCAGGGTTTAAAACCTTGACAGGGCTTTATTTTAAATACATCTTTCAGTTTCCTGTCTGATATCTATTCAATTTATTTTTTTATTACCCGGTGAGTTCCGTCTAATCTTTCTATTTCCTCCACATAAAATCTGGGAGCGGAATCACTGCATCCTGATCTTGAATCTTGTTCCAAACGACCTTTCAATCTATATGTCATGTAATATTGATCGGTCCGATTATCATAAAAATAATCTTTAAAATCGATGGGATCAAGACTGCTTTCTGTTTCAGGATTTATATCTTTTCCTAATAAAAAGTTATATCGTGAGTCGCTTACTTTTTCAACTTTGGCGTCATCATTTTCGTCTCCGCAGGCATATTGCATAAATGTAGCTTCGATGGTGATAAGTTCTCCTAAAGATGTTTTATGTTTCCAGCTATTAAATCCCCAATATCCGACTCCCAGGAGTACTATTATTATGAGACAATAACGGAAGGCTTTCTTCATTTTATAAGGTAACAGCCTAACAATATAACGATGATTTTAATTGTTAGATTGTTAGATTGTTATATTACTATAGTGATATGTTGATTTTCTCTGCTCCTTCAGTGATTTCTCCGATTTCGTAAGCATCATCTAAAAGGTGTAATACTTTTTCAGCATGTTCAGCATCTACTACGATTACCATTCCTACACCCATGTTGAAAGTACCGTGCATTTCTTCACGAGCAATTCCACCTCTCTTCTCCAGTTCAAGCATTACACTTGGAATTCTGATTTTGGAACCGTCAATAGAAGCACAAAGTCCTTCAGGAATGATTCTTGGAACGTTTTCGTAAAGACCACCACCTGTAATGTGAGCAATCCCACCTACTTTTACTTCTTCCAATACTTTATGAATATCTTTGAAATATAGTCTTGTTGGCACTAAAAGGGTTTCGTATAATGGTTTTCCTTCAAACTCCTCTTCGAAGTTCGGGAATACTTTTCTTACTAAAGAGAATCCGTTAGAATGGAATCCTGAGCTTGGCAATGCGATAATTTTATTACCTGCCTTAATGTTTGAACCATCAATGATCTGATCTTTTTCTACGATTCCTACACAGAATCCTGCAACATCATAATCACCCGGCTGGTACATTCCCGGCATTTCAGCAGTTTCTCCACCGATTAGTGCACAGTTGTTATCTTTACAGGCATTCACCATTCCTAAAACGATTTCTGCTGCAATTTCAGAATCCAGCTTTCCACAAGCTAAATAATCTAAGAAGAACAAAGGTTTTGCCCCGTGACAAAGAATATCGTTAGCACACATTGCGAAACAGTCTACTCCGATAGAGTCATATTTTTTGGTATCCAAAGCTACTTTCAGCTTAGTTCCTACCCCGTCTGTTCCTGAAACAAGAACTGGGTTTTTGTATCCACCGATTTCGTAGAAAGCACCAAAGCTTCCCAAATGGTTCAATACATTGGAATTATGGGTTTCACCCACTGCTTTTTTAATCTTGTCAACCGTTTTGTATCCTTCTTCTTTGTCTACTCCTGCTGATTTGTAAGTGTTGCTCATGTCTGCTTAGATTTTTTAGATAATATGTTTCAGATCTCAGACTATTGATGATCCGGTGTCTGTCACCTTACTATCTTTTATATTTCAATTTACTTTTTATTTCAAATTTAGAAAACAAAAAAGCCGACAATCTTTTCAGATTATCGGCCGTTATTTTATCTCAGAATTTCAGAGCCCACAATTTTCCCTTTATGAGAAAAACATTGTTTATAGGAGGTCTGAATTTTCATCTCTTTTCTTTTTGCAAAAATAGTAATTTTAAATGAATATTCAAATTCTATTTTTCAAGGATGGTTTCAATAGCCGCAATCTTCTTTACTTTTTCCTTTAATTCACTGTCTTTCTCTGCATTAGAAATCTTTTGCCCAGCTTTGTCAAAGTTATCATTGAAGAAAGGAAGCGAGAATGTTTCCACCACATTTCCACCGTGAAAAGGGAAACGCTTGGATGCTGCTTCCAAAACTCCAGCTCCACCTCTACCTCCAGGTGATGTAGCCATCAATAGCATTGGTACTTCATTCCATACGGTTCTGTCTTTGATTCTTGACACCCAGTCGAACACATTTTTGAATGCTGTAGAATACGTACCGTTATGTTCCCCTAAAGAAACCAACAGTAGATCTGCTCCATCAATTTTTGCTGCAAAATCATGAGCTTCCTGAGGAACTCCACCTGCTAATTCTCTTTCATGCTTATAGATTGGCATTTCGAAAGGATTTAAATCAATTACTTCTACTTCTGCTTTATCAAATAATGTTGATACATAAGCTACCAACTGCTTGTTCATTGAAACTTCTGAGTTACTTCCTGCTATTGCTAAGATCTTCATATATCGTATTTATTTTTAAGTTATACAGAAGCATCAACCGGATTTCCCAATGATGCTTCTATATTATTTTTAATTTTTAAGGATACAAATTTAGTTTTTTATTTAAGATAAGACGGTAATTCCATTGGGACTTCCATCAATAATATTTCTGCATCTTCTACTGCTTCGATATTAAAGCTTTGCGTATCCCAGATTCCCAATCCGTCTCTTTCATTAAGTACACGGTCTCCTACTTTTGCACTTCCTTTTAAAACAAATGCGTAAACTCCGTTTCCTTTTTTATTCAGCATATAGTTTTTCCCGTTTCCTTTTTTAAAGTTCGCCAGGTTAAACCATGCGTCCTGATGAATCCAGACTCCGTCATCATTTTTATTAGGAGATAGAATCTGTTGGAATCCATTGATTTTCTCACCTTCTTTGATGCTTTTCTGGTCATATCTCGGCTCTACACCCACCTCTTTTGGGAAAACCCAGATCTGTAAGAATTTTACCTCTTCGTCTTTATTTTTGTTATATTCACTATGTTGCACTCCGGTTCCGGCACTCATGACCTGAATTTCGCCTTTTTTGATGACCGCAGTAGTCCCCATTGAATCTTTGTGTTCCAAATCACCTTCTAAAGGAATGGAAATAATTTCCATATCTCTGTGTGGGTGTGTCCCGAATCCCATCCCCTGAGACACGGTATCGTCGTTCAATACTCTTAATACTCCAAAGTTCATTCTGTCATTGTTCTGATAGTTTGCAAAACTGAATGTGTGGTAAGAGTTTAACCAACCATGATTAGCATGGCCTCTTGAATCTGCTTTATGATATACTGTTTTCATTTCTGTGATTATTTATGGTACAAATGTACGGGATGTGAGAGTGAAAAAAGTTGATATAGGATAAGAAAGAAGATAGGGCCCGATCTACTGTTTTTTCTTTTTTCGATAAAAAAAATCTTTTAAAATATTAAATTTCATTTTTCACATCTATAATTTTATTTTTTTAATCTGTCATCATCCCTCATTCTTCGCTACCAAAGGGCTTCCAAAGATATGTTTACGGTGATTTTCTCCCCAGTCTTTTAAAGATTCTACCACCGTTGTTAAAGTTTTTGCATGTGCGGTGGAATAATATTCAATACTCACCGGATAGGTGTCTTTTACGATTCTTTCCACCAAACCGTTTTGTTCAAGCTCTTTTAGTTCTTTTGCCAACACTTTTGATGTCAGTTTCGGAATACTCCTTTCAATTTCAGTAAAACGTTTGTTTCCTGCATTTAATGAAACAATAATAAGTAATTTCCATTTTCCGCTTATCACATCCAGTGTATCACGGACTGGTTTCAAGATCTGTAAACATTCTTTATGATTGTTCTGTTTTTCCATTTTCACTTTCCTTTAGGTAACTGCTATACTTTGGAAAGTGAATTTACAATAATTTTGTCATCAGTAAAAACAAAAAATTCAAAAAATGACTACCATTTTAAATATTAAAACAAGCATCAACGGAGAAAACTCTGCCAGTAATCAACTTTCTGAAGTTGTTATCAATCAATTATTAGAAACAAATCCTGACAGTAAAGTTATGGTTCGTGATCTGGCATCAGATCCTATTCCTCATATGCAAACCACGCATTTTTTATCTTTTGAAATCCCTCATGAAGAAAGAAATGATGAACAGAAAGAAGCTTCAAAGTATTCCGATCAGGCTTTAAAAGAAATTGAAGAGGCAGATATTCTTGTTATTGGAGTTCCTTTTTATAATTTCAGTTTCCCTTCAACTTTAAAGTCATGGATTGACCATATTTCGATTCCGGGGAAAACATTTTCCTATGCTGACGGTGTTCTGAAAGGTCTTTTAAAAAACAAAAAGGTATATCTGAATTTTGCAATCGGCGGAGTGTACGAAGATAAAGGTATCATTGATCAGATGGAATCTTATTTAAGAACCTTACTGGGGTTTATCGGGATTACAGATATTGAGGTATTCAGAAGTGAGGGAATGTCTCTTCCCGAAATAAGAGAGGAAAATTTATCAAAAACAGTTGCAGAGATTGAAACGGTTTTAGCATAATAAATACAGATAGAGAATACTGTTAAGTTTTAGCTAAAGCCAATGGAAGGTATCTAAAATATGAAAGCGGGCTAAAGCCCGCTTCTATTGAATTTTAATCCTATTATTTTACAGACATTATGCCTGTCGCTTGTCGCCTTTTTATATTGAACTAAAAATGTACCTGCTTGATCTCTTCTTCGATTTCTTTAGGGGTTTCATCTTCAGATTTAACGAAGATCATAGTTACCACAGCACCAATTAACATACATACACCTCCTACCACTACATAATCCATGGCCTGCTTTCCAAAAATACCGCTCACAATAGGTCCTCCAAACAGACCATTGATGATCTGTGGAATCACAATAAAGAAGTTGAATATTCCCATATAAACACCCATTTTTCTCTGTGGAATCACTTCAATCAGCATAGCGTAAGGCATTGCCAAAATACTTGCCCAGGCAAATCCTAAACCAATCATAGAAATCCATAAATTATCTACCTCTTTGATGAAGTACATGGAGATCAATCCTAATCCTCCGCACAGCAAAGCTAAGGCGTGGGTTTGTTTTTTACCAATCCATTTAGCAATAGGTGTTAAGAGAAATGCGAATGGGATTGCCCAAAGGTTATACATCCCAAAGAGTTTACCCGTTAAATCCCCGGCATCATTGAATGCCTTCGAGTGAGTATCTTCAGGAGAAAGCCCTAAATGATGAGTTGCCAGTGCACTGGTTGTAAATACCCACATCGTAAATAAGGCAAACCACGAAAAGAACTGAACAATTCCCAGATTTTTCATCTGCGCAGGAATGGCTGCAAAATCTTTAAAAATGTCTGAAAATTTAGATTTTTCATATTCTATTTCTTTGCCGTCTTCAAATGCAGCAAATTCTTCCGGAGAATATTCTTTAGTAGTAATAATGGTATACAAAATAGATATGATCAGCAATACCGCTCCTACATAAAAGGAATAGATCACATTGTCAGCAACAAAACCTTTAGGTGCTACATTGGAAACTCCCAATTTCGTCAGCCAATCCGGTAAATAAGAACCCAGCACTGCTCCAAATCCAATCAGAATGGTTTGTACTGAAAAGCCTATCGTTCCCTGATGTTTCGGAAGCATATCTCCCACTAAAGCTCTGAAAGGTTCCATAGCAACATTCACGGAAGCATCCATCATTGCAAGAAAGATTACCGCCAGTAAAAGGGCATTGGCTGCAAACATCTGAGTTACAGAAGCTGCATTAGGGAGTAAGACCAATCCAATGGAACACAAAATGGCTCCAATCAGGAAATAAGGTTTCCTTCTTCCCAACGGACTCCAGGTATTATCCCCCATATGGCCAATAATAGGCTGAACAATAAGTCCTGTAATGGGAGCTACGAGCCAGAACCACGACAGTTCGTGAACGTCTGCTCCTAAATTGGCAAGAATACGGCTTGCATTTCCATTCTGTAATCCGAATGCCATTTGGATTCCCAGGAATCCCATACTCATATTGATGATCTGAGTAAGTGAAAGTTCCGGTTTCATTTTTCCAGCCATTGCTATTTTTATGCTTATTTTGTTTTTAATTCTTTAATCAAAACATCTTCAAGAGCAGCTTTTTCAGCTACCACTTTATCTACAACATCATTAGGAACCGTCATAGAAAGGACGTACTGTTTTACTTTCCATTGTCCATTGATCTTTTCCACAACTCCTGAACCACGGCAGATTTTCATCTGAGTATCCAGTAATTCATCAAACCAAGCCAGTTTTCCGTCTTTACTGAAGTGGATATTTCTTTTCAATGCGGTAAAATTCCAGGTTTTCTTTTTATCGAAATGAGGCTTTGCCCAAACCATAAATTCTTTTTTATTCCAGATCTCTGTGGCATCTGTTCCGATAAAGGTAGATTCATCAGCAAAAAAATTGAAATACCCCGTATAATCAGCTTTAGCAGCTGCTACGTTAAAAGCATCAAGCATAGTGCTGATTTCTGATTTTTCTTTTTCAAATGTTTTGTTTGACTGTGCAGACAACATTGTAAATCCGAATAAAAACAGGATGAGTGTATGAACAGCTATTAATTTTTTCATAGGTATTATTTATTTTTCAAGTTCAATAATCAATGGTGTTTTGGCAGGAATTGTCAAAGTATTCTGTAATGAGAATTCTTTTCCTGAGATCACCTCTTTTCCTTTGGAGAATCCTTTTAATGATTCTTCAAAATATTTTAAGTCTAACGTCTGATCTTTTGTATTATTGTTGATGACCACCATCACACTTTCCTTATCATTATATCTGAAATAAGTAAAAATATCATCCTTTGGAACAAAATTTTTCGTTTTTCCAGTATGAATGACTTCTTTTCCTTTTCTCCAGTTCAATAATTTCTGAGTAAACTGATAGAATTCTTTTTGTTCAGAGGTTTGCGCTACAGGATTGAATGCATTCTGTTTATCAGTTTTCCAGCCGCCAGGAAAGTCTCTGCGGATATCAGCATCCCCTCCTTTCTCTTTATTTCCACGCATTCCTACTTCTGAGCCATAATAGATCTGAGGAATTCCGCGAACAGTTGAGATCAGGGTTAATCCCATTTTGTAGGCATTAGGATCTGCATTGAAGATTTCATTCCATCTTTCGGTGTCGTGATTTTCAAAAAAGACCATGACATTATTGATATCCGGATAAAGGAAATCGCTACTCAAAGATTCGTAAAGCTTTATCAATCCTTTGTTCCAGCTTTCTTTTTCTTTAAAAGCATTCGGCATCTCTCCAAACAGCATAAAATCCATTACAGATGGCAGGTTTGAATTGTATCCCGCTGCTTCACCTGTCTTAGAATTTTTCTGCCAGGCTGAAATTTGTCCTGCAGTCCCAAGCCATGTTTCTCCTACGATATTGAACTTAGGATATTCATCGGTAATAGCTTTTGCCCATTTCGCCATAGCTTCCTTATCATTGTAAGGATAAGTATCTACACGGAAACCACCTAATTCAGCATATTCGATCCACCAGATAGCATTTTGGGTCAGGTATTTTAAAACCAGCGGATTTTTCTGGTTAATATCCGGCATTGTTTTATCAAACCACCCATCCAAAGCATATTTTTTATCTATTTCTGAAGCATTGGTATCAAACTGAGTGGAAATTTTATAATTGGATCTTTTAAACCCATTTTCACCTTCTTTGAACAGGTGAATCCAATCTTTGGTTGGCAAATCTTTTATCATCCAATGGGAAACACCCCAATGATTGGTAACATAATCCATTACCAGTTTCATATTCCTTTTATTGAGCTCCTGGGAAAGCTTTTTGTAATCTTCATTGGTTCCGTAGCGGGCATCAATTTTATAAAGGTCAGTTTGGGCATATCCGTGATAAGAGTATACTTTTTCATTATCCTCATTCACTGGTGTTAGCCAAACAGCCGTTGCTCCCAGATTCTGAATATAGTCCAGGTTATTGATGATTCCCTGAAGGTCACCACCATGCCTACCGTTAGGCAAATTACGATCTCCTTTTTCAGTTAATTCGGGAACGGAATCATTTTTTTCATTTCCGTTGGCAAAACGATCAGGCATTATGAGGTACATTACATCTTTTGAAGTATAAGATTCCCGGTCTGCAGACCCAGAATTCCTCTGCTTCAGTTCGTAGGTGTAAGAACCAAGATTCTTTTTATCTTTTCCAATATTGATTGTAAACTTCGGAACGTTGATTTCATTGGTTTTAACTGTAATAAAAACATAGTTTGGACTTTCAACTTTCTGAATGTCTTTAATCTTTACTCCATCTGAAAGTGAAATCTCATGATTGGCAATTCCTTTTCCATAAACAAGGATCTGAAGTTCAGGATTTTTCATTCCCTTCCACCAGAAAGCCGGTTCAACTTTTTCCAATGTTTTTGATTGGGAAAAAGCGATTGTGGCAGCTGAAAGGGCAAAAATAGTATATATTCTTCTCATAGCTTAGTCTTAATCTTCCATGTAACCATCAGCTGTGTACTATAAAATGTCGTTAAGAATACTATTGATTATTTTGAAAACCAACAAGTTACACTATACAACACAACAATTTAAGTATGAACAACTTAGCAGCAAATTACGAAAATTTTTTAGAGTTATTATAAAATGATCAGCAGAATTTTCTTTTATTTATGAGTCCTATAGGATTCTTTAACTTGATAAAATTCAGACAGACTCTCTGCCCATTATTACACTTTATTGTAAAGGATAAATCGGAATATTTCACAATTGCCATTATATTTTTTATTAAATTTCCATTAAAACATGTATAAAATCCAATATTAAATCTAAAAAACTCCCATTTTATCCGTTTAATGCTTAATTTTACAGAAAAAATGTTTGATTTTAGTAAAATGTTTGAAAGTGATGGGCCGGATATTGTTTATCCTTGGGCCATACCTATGTTTGCGGGTATCATCTTTATAGAAATGGCGTATAGTCACTTCAATAAAGATAAGCTTTACGAGACTAAAGATGTGGCAACCAATGTGCTTTTAGCGCTTTTAAATTATAGCCTGGATATCATTATGAAAGGGTTTTCGATGCTCGTTATGATGTTCTTTTACTATCATCGTATTTTTGATTGGGAAGTTGGGATCTGGTACTGGATTGCAGTATTCCTGGCCCAGGATTTTGCCTATTATGTCCACCATTATGTAGACCATCATTCCCGTGTCTTCTGGGCGGTACACATTACCCATCACAATTCTGATTATTTCAATATCACCACAGGATTCAGAAGTCCTGTATTTCAGCCGCTGTACAGATATCTGTTCTTTTCCCCTCTGGCATTAGTGGGATTCCATCCGCTTCATGTAATGGTAGCTTATTCTGCTATTCAGATTTATGGAACCTTTGTACATACACAATCTATCAAAAGCATGGGCTTCCTGGAATACATTTTGGTAACGCCTTCTCACCACCGTGTGCATCATGCCTGTAACATCAAATACCTGGACCGTAATATGGGAATGGGATTGATTATCTGGGACAAAATCTTCGGAACTTTTGAAAAGGAAGATCCGGAAGTGCCTGTAAAATATGGGATTTATCCTAAAATGAAGTCTAAAGATCCTGCTACAGTACTGTTTTATGAATGGAGAAGAATTGGGAAGGACCTTAAACAACCAGGACTTTCTTTCAAAGATCGTCTGAAATACCTCTTCTACTCACCGGGATGGAGACATGACGGTACCGGAAAAACAGTGAAGCAGTTCCAGAGGGAATACAAAGAGAAAATAAAAAATAAGCCGCTACCTGTTCAGAATGAGCAGACGGAAGCTACAGAACCGGAATACACTCCGAATTAGAAATAAAAACCCCAAGCTGCTTAGCCTGGGGTTTTTCATTATGTGGTTATATATAATTTTACACTGTTGTTAATCTGACAAAAGAGGAGCATCATCTATTACTGAGATTTTTCATTTCACTTCATTAACTATGTTCGCAAACCTTCAGTTTGTATTCGGAACGACAGAGCACAATAGCCATAGTGGTTTATCTTAATTATTAAGATTCTATTCTTTATTACCTATTGATCTTTCTGCAATTTTACTGGCCAGCCAGCTCACATAAAACAATTGAAAACTATGGTACACCATTACCGGAAGCAGAAATAATACTTTTTTATCATCAGGAATATTCAAAACCAATAGAAAAAGGCTTCCATGAACTAGTGATTTTTTTGAGCCACAGAAAGTGACTGTAACAGTATCTTTAGCATTGAACTTCATCTTTCCTGAAATCAATTTAAGGATATTGTAAACTGCAAAAAACAGGAAAACCACACTGAAAGCCAGTATTAAAAATATAACCGGCGGAACAGAACTGAAAATATTTTCTATAAATGCTGTTGAAAAACTTTCATAAACAATTAACAGAATAATAAGTTTGTCAAATTCTGCAATGATATTTGAATATTTTGTCACCCATTTTTTGAAAACAGGATTGAATATAATTCCTAAAACAATGGGTAACAAAACTTTCATCAAAAGCTGTTGTATCACTTCACCCTGATCTCCTGAACCTGATTGTGAAGTTAAGAAAAAGCTCATCAGAAGAGGTGTCATCACAATTCCTATCAACCCTGAAATAGAAGCATTGAAAATTGCGGAAGTCACATTTCCTTTTGCTATAGACACCATTACTACAGACGATGAAACGGTAGAAGGCAAAGCGGCCAGGAAAAATATGGAAAGCCAGATTTCATAATATTCTGTTCCTTTCACCAGAGGGTAAAAGATCAATACCAATAACGGAAAAAGAATAAATGTTCCGGACTGAATCAACAAATGCAGTTTCCAGTTTGAGATATCTTTTACTACTTCTTTGAGATTAAGCTTAAGTCCATACAATAAAAAAATCGCAGCAATTCCCCAATCTATAAAGGCGGAAAGATTGAAATACTGATTGTAGGATTTATCAAAAGGGATCAGTTTACCCATTACAACCATCCCCATCAGCAGGAAAAGAAAAACATTCTGTTTATTAAAAACTTTAGCCATCAGCATTACAATACAAGATTAAGAAATAAAAAAATCCTTAAAGGTTGTACCTTTAAGGATTATAAAATTAAGAAATTTTTATTTTACCGGTTTTATAGAGATTGCAAAACCTCCACTTCTTACCATTTTAAAATTAATTTTCGATTTGCTGTTAATCTCTTTCTTATAGATATTATAGCTTTGAGGATTGTCTATATAATCGGCATCTTTTCCATCTTCATAGATTGTTGCTTCATATTTTTTCCCTTTAGCCAGGAATGAGAAGTCTACCGTGTACTCACGTTTGTTCTCATCGGTAATTCCTCCTACAAACCAGTTTTCTGTACCTTTTGCTTTTCTTGCAGTGATTACATAATCTCCCGGTTCAGCAGATAAGATCTTCGTATCATCCCAGTCAGCAGCTACATCTTTGATAAACTGGAAGGCATCCATGTGCTTTTTATAGTTCTCAGGAAGATCGGCAGCCATCTGAAGTGGCATATACATCGTTACATACAATGCAAGCTGTTTTGCCAACGTAGTTTTTACGAAACGCTGATCTCCAGGGAAATAATAATCTAACTTCGTCTGGAAAATTCCCGGTGTATAATCCATAGAACCGCCCATCCATCTTGTGAACGGAAGTACGGTCTGGTGATCCGGCTTGTTTCCTCCAAATGCTTCATACTCTGTTCCACGTGCAGCTTCTGCAGAGATGTAGTTCGGATAAGTACGGCTTTCTCCTGTAGGACGAACAGACTCGTGAGAATTTATCATAATTTTATAGTCGTTTGCCTTTTCAGCAATTCTATAATAATGGTTGATTGTCCATTGAGAATAATGATGTTCACCTCTTGGGATGATATCTCCCACATATCCTGTTTTTACAGCATCATACCCATATTTGTTCATTGTCTGGAATGCTTTATCTGCCCATCTTTCGTAGTTCGTTGCTGAACCTGAAGTTTCGTGGTGCATGATCAGTTTGATTCCTTTTGAATGGGCATAATCATTCAGCATTTTGATATCGAAATCGGGGTAAGGGGTAACGAAATCGAAAACAAATTCTTTAGAGTGTCCGAACCAGTCTTCCCAACCAATATTCCAGCCTTCGATCAATAATCCCTGGAATCCATTTTCAGCAGCAAAGTCTATGTATTCTTTAACTTTCGTATTATTAGCTGCATGTTTTCCATTTGGAGTCAATTTTGCAAAGTCTGTTTTATCCAAATGAACATTTTCAGCTGTAGAATAGGCCCACTGTGATTTTCCGATAATCATTTCCCACCATACTCCCATGTATTTTGTTGGGTGGATATAAGACGTATCAGTATATTTCGTAGGTTCGTTCAGGTTAAAGATCATTTTGGAATCCATTACCTCTTCTGCCTTTGGTGCCACGATGATCGTTCTCCAAGGTGTTACTGATGGGGTCTGGATATATCCTTTCGCTCCCTGTCTGTCAGCTGTTAAGTGGGTCTTGAACTTAAAGTTCTGGGCATCAACTTCCAGATGTGAAGCCGGGTAATCTAATACAGCAGCTTCTGCAACATTGATGTATAAAGGTGATTTCCCTTCTTTTTTAAGCATTAACGGAGACTGAACTGCATTTTTCACTAAAGCCTGAGAGGCATTGGCATCAGCTGCTTTATCCCATTTTGCGGGAATTTCAGAAACTTTTGTTTCCTGATACTGATATTCCTGAGAGTCATAGTCTGCGACCATCCACCAGGCTTTCATATCAGTTGGGAAATCGATTTCAGAATCTTCTTCTCTGATGACGAAATAATTAAGGTTTTTCTGTTGCGGAAACTCATATCTGAATCCAAGACCATCATTAAACAATCTGAATTTTACCACAATACTTCTGTCTGTAGAAGCCTGATTCAGCGTAAGTGCCAATTCATTATAGTTGTTGATATAATTTTTCTTTTCTCCAAGAACCGGCTGCCACGTTTCATTTTTGGAGTCTCTTTTTTCATCTACCTTTGCAAAACCGTTGTTAAGGTCGTATTTTGCATCTTCCGGTTTGGCTATTTCAGAAGCAAATTTTATGGCTGTGTCTTTAAATAATCTCAATCCCAATTTTGAATCTTCAACTACCACCGCACCGTTGTATTTCAGGTTATAGAAAGGAACTCCATCTTTCAATTGGAAGTTCATTTCAAATTTACCGTCCGGCGATTTTAAAGATTGTGCTTTCACACCTGTAAACATCATTGAGAGCAAGAGCGCTCCAACTGTAATTTTCTTCATAATGACTATTTATTAACTTAAAAAAATAGATAAAGTGCTGCAGTAAAGCAGCACTTTGCTTGATTTTAACTTGATTTTTATTGATTTAGAATACGGGAATTACTGAAAATTCTCCTGTAATATCATTGAAATACACATCGTAATTGAAAGACTCACTTACAGGAATATTTCCACCTCCAAGATCTGCCACTCCAAAGAACTCTTTAGCAACACCCCAGTTTGTTCCCCAATCGTGATTTGCTCTGAATTTAAACTCACCTGAGCTTAAAGCAATTTTTTTCTTTACCCAAACATGAGGATCGAAAGTTGATTTTTCCATGTCTACATCAGTATCCCAACCTGCTGAAGCTGAACCAATCATGGAAATAACAGTATATGACGTTGTTGGATCGCTAATGGATGTTAAAGTATACTTTAATGCATTTACATCAACTGTAAGCTTGTAATATCCTGCTGTAGCTATCGAAATATTTGAAGATCCTCCTCCAGCAAGTAAAGATCCTGCAGAAGTACCAAGCCCATATTGATTATCCCAGGATCCGGGAGTTTGAATAAATTTCACCCCTCCCACTGCAAAATATCCGGTATAAGAATATACTCCAGCTGTAGCTGCTTTTTGTAAAGGATATAATTTTGCATTGGTTCCAGAATTATCCCAACCTCCTGCGGTAGCATCACCGATAAGGTAAAGATCTGTATAATTATATATTGGTCCTAAAATATAAGGTGTTACAGCTAGTGTAATTACATTGGAATAAAAAGATGCTGTTCCCACTACTGTTCTTAACCTTACTTCTACCTGGTTAGCTTCATTGGGAGTTGCTCCTAAACTCAATAACAATGTGTTCAACTGTTTATTTGTCATTGAATAAGGTGAGGTTACAACATCCAAAGACTTAGCATCTTTAAAATTACTTCCTTTAAGCCCTATTTCAATTTTTGGAGCAGAAACCACAGACAGATCGAAAGTTGATTTTGCCCATGTAAAATTAACTGCTGCATCATCTAAATGAGCTTTATCTAAAACAATAGTTGTTTTATCAGATGTAATTTTACTCTGTCCTGTTTCGTTCATTATTGCCTGATCTTCATCTTTACATGAAGCAACCAAAATCCCGAGAACGGCTATTGTGAATATTTTAAAAAAATGTTTCATTTTCAGTTTCAGTTTTAAAAATTAATACCCTGGGTTTTGTGTTAAATTCGGGTTGGAAGACAAGGCTGTATTCGGAATAGGGAATACGTTATAATTGGATGAAATTGCAGTTCCATCTTTTACACCTCCTTTCCATGGCCATAGGTATGAACCGCCTGTAAATTTATCAAATCTGATCAGGTCTGTTCTTCTTTGTCCTTCCAGGTTGAATTCTCTTGCTCTTTCTGCTAAAATAAAATCTAAAGTAAGATTACCTGTATTGATTTGAGAAGCAGTTCTTTTTCCTCTCAATTCATTCATATAGATTAAAGCCTGTCCCAGGTTTGCAGTAGAAGCGCCTCTGATTGCACATTCTGCATAAGTAAGATATGCTTCTGATAACCTGAATACAGGAAAATCTGATCCTGAAAAATCTGTAGTTTCAGAAGACCCTGATGTTCTTAAGTTTCTGAACTTTGTTGAAGGATAACCGTCTGCCCATGTTTTATAGTCAGTCATTTCATATTCATGACCTGTCTGCCAGAATAGCTTCCCTCTCTGATCCTGAGTAGCTGCTAAAGCACTTGCACTACCACCGCTATAATCAGTAAGACTGTTTCCAAACAGACCATACCAGGCTTTTGAAGCTCTGTGACCTCCCCATCCGTCACCTTTAATTCCAAGCAGAGCTGGATTTAAGGTAGAAGGAGCTCCTCCAGTACTTCCATTAATGATATAAGTAGAGTTACCATAACTCTGTGTTCCGATTGGATCAGCAATTAATGGGAAAATTATTTCAGGAGAAGTATTATTGTCTGCAGAGAACATTCTCACAAAATTGGTATCTAAAGTATATCCTCCTTCATCAATTACTTTTTTGGCATAATTAGCAGCATCATTCCATCTTGCTGTACCTGTATATACCTGAGCATTAAGATATAGTCTTGACAACAGCATCTGTACTGTTGCTTTGTTTACGTGACCGTACTCAGTTTTACTGGCGATAGTAGGTTCTATTGCCAACAATTCACTTTCAACATACTTAAACAATTCTATTCTGGATGCCTGCTCTTTAGGTGTTGGATTGGCAAGGTCTTTTTCTGTAACAATTACTCCCTTTCCAAAACAGTCGATCATATAGAAATAAGCAAAGGCTCTGATGAATCTTAACTCGCCGATGTATTGTTCTTTATTATTGATATTAGCCTTTCCGAAAGCCTCAATCAACGCATTTGCCTGAGGCACCGTATAATACACTCTATCAAACAGGTATCTGAAAAACTTGTTATCAGAAGTCCATTTCGTTGTTGTTGTTAACTGGTCCAGCCCATTATCACCCCATCTGTTTTTCATTCCGTCTGCCGTAAAGTCTTCAAGATTGATAATCCCTCTCAGAAATACGGTTTCTCCTTTATCATCTCCTGTGATATCTGCTTCACCCGGCCCTTTTGCACTTGACATGGATAAAGAAGCATAAACCTTTGCTAAAAGACCATTGGCAGCATTAGGCTGAGATTGAAGAAGCTGATCCAGAGTTAAAAGATATTCAGGTTCTGTATTTAATTCATTCAGGCAAGAAGTTGTGGAAACTAAAGCGAATGATAAAAGTATTATTTTTAATTTATTAAGTTTCATTGTGTGTCAATTTTTAAAAATCAAGATTTACTCCAAAAGTGTATATTCTAGGTCTTGGATAGAAGTTGGCATCTATCGCATTGAAGTTTTCAGGATCCTGACCTACGTAATTATTAGTAATAATAAATGCGTTATTTACGGCACCATAAACTCTTAAAGTAGTACCCTTAAACAGTTTATCAAATTTATATCCTAATGTAATATTCTCACAACGTAAGAAAGTAGCATCATGTAAGTTATAATCTGACAGTCCTTCTGCATCTCCTTTTGCTTTAAATCTTGGATCTGCTGCCCCATCATAAAAATTAAGAACATTATAAAGACTATTACTGTTTACAGGATTAGAAGCTTCTGTAAATCCTCTGTTTACTCTTGCAGCATAATAAACTTTTCCTCCAATCTGTCCTCTGAAACTAGCTGATAAATCGAAGTTCTTATAATTCACTGATGTTCCGAACCCAAATGTCCATTTAGGTCTAAGGGGAACAAAAGATTTATCAGCATCACTGATGATTCCATCTCCATTTTTATCTACAAATGCTCCTGGAACTACTCTTCCATCATTGTCATAAGCCTGTTGGTATACCCATGCAGAATAAGGCTGCTGCCCAACAGCATGATATGCCAAAATAACTCCTGTTCCTGAAAAAGCCAGAGAAGATTCATTAGCTCCTACTTTGTCTCTTCCTCTCAAATCATCCACCGTTCCTATATTATAAGCAACGTTTGCGTTCAGATCCCAGTTCAGATCCTGAGTTTTCACAGGATTTACATTAAAAGACGCTTCAAAACCTTTATTTGTAAGACTTCCTACGTTATCAATGAACTCATTTGAAAGCATCTGTCCAGGAGGGAAAGAAACCTGAGCCAATAAATCGGTTGTTTTTCTTTGGTAATATTCAATAGATCCGGATATTCTTCTGTTTTTAGTACTAAAGTCTACTCCAGCATTATAGGTAGTTGTTTTTTCCCATGTCAGATATGGATTATAAGCCAGTGCAGTATACAATTCAGGAATAATAGTACCATCCGGTAAAATTGTTCTTGGGAAATAGAAATATCTAACATCCCCAATCTGATATAGAGGGCTATAAGGATAGAAACCTGCAGATCCTGTTATATCCTGCTGTCCTGTTTTACCCCAGCCTAATCTTAATTTCAGCTCTGAAAACCCGGAATTTTCCATCCATTTTTCATCATTAAGTTTCCAGGCAAAAGCTGCTGCCGGGAAATGTCCCCATCTTTTATTGGTAGGAAATAATGACGAACCATCTGCACGATAACTCAGAGTGAATAAATATTTATTCTTGATATCAATGTTTGCTCTTCCAAAGAACGACTGAATGTTCAGTACATTCCTGTAATCATTAATATATTTATTATATGGAGTTTCTTCACGGATCCCTGACGGGTTATCCATATTAAAGAACTGCTTCTTTCCTTTATTATCAAAATTCTGATAGGAATAGCCTCCCTGAACATCAAACTTTGAAATAAACTTATCATCATACTTCTTACTGTATACTAAATAAGCATCTAAAAGTTTATTGAAGATATTTTGTTCTTCTCCATA
This sequence comes from Chryseobacterium sp. MYb328, assembly GCF_037572595.1. Lineage (NCBI taxonomy): Bacteria > Pseudomonadati > Bacteroidota > Flavobacteriia > Flavobacteriales > Weeksellaceae > Chryseobacterium > Chryseobacterium sp. MYb328. Next base: position 195,418 of record NZ_JBBGZQ010000006.1, read on the forward strand.
ATTCAGTCCAGGATTATAAACCCCACCAACCGCAGTACTATTTTGATAAACAGTTCTGTACGACTGTAAAGAATTCTCAGCATACACTTCACGGATTTTTGCATAAGAAGATTCTGCCCCTAAGTTTACAACTGCTCTTAAGTCCGGCAGAAAATGCATTTTATAATCAAGTTCAATATTTCCAAGGAATTTCTGTACTTTCTCCGGTCTTGTACGCTGCATCAGGATCGCTACAGGATTTCTTGCTCCTGTCATTACATATCCGTTAAAACTTTGATAATAACTTCCATCCGGATTATATATCGGTTTTGTAGGATCTGCGGTTATTGCAGCTCCAATTGCTCCATCTGCGTCAATCGTATTTTTATTAGAAAAAATATTCTTTACATTAATATCAATTTTCAGGTGGTTATCAAATAAAGTTGGTGTTAACTTCATTGACGCGGTGTACCTGTCATAATCATTGGTCTTTACGATCCCCTGTGTATTATTATATCCTAATGAAAATCTGGCAGGGATTGATTTAAACAGATTAGATCTGATGCTCAGGTTATGGTCTGTAGAAACAGAAGTTCTAAAAATTGCATCTTGCCAATTGGTATTGTACATGACCTGCTTTCCGTTTTCTTTCACGCCCAACATGTCAATATATTCGGGTTTATTGTTATATTCCCTCATAAATTTTTCAAAAGTAGGCCCATCCATAACATCAATAGTCTTGGTCACTTTTCCTATTGAGATATTTCCACTATAATTGATTCTCATTTTTCCAGAGGATCCTTTCTTTGTGGTAATAATAATAACCCCGTTTGAAGCTCTGGAACCATAAATAGCTGTTGCAGAAGCATCTTTCAGTATTGAAAAGGATTCAATATCATTGGGATTTACTAATGATAATGGATTGGAAACTCCTGCAGGATTTGAAGAATCCAAGGGAACACCATCAATAACAATTAATGGATTATTATTTGCCGTTAAAGAAGCGCCTCCTCTAATCCTAATATTAGGCTTTGAATCCGGAGCTCCTCCATCGCTGGTAATTCTCACCCCTGGGGCTTTACCATTGATTAATTGATCTGCGGATACGATTGCTCCTTTATTAAAGTCTTTTTCAGAAACTGCAGTTACAGAACCCGTTAGATCAGACTTCTTTTTAGCACCATACCCAATCAAAACCACTTCCTCAATTTTCTTCTCCTTGGTGATAGAGTCTTTAGTCTGCGCGTGCATTACTGTACTTGCCAGTAAGAAAGCAGGCGCTATTTTTAATACTGTTGTAAAATTCTTCACAATCTTATTTTTATAGTTTCGTTTCAGTCTTATTCTGGCTTGATACCAGTGTTGCAATTTAAAAAAAAAATAGAATTATTATAATTTTAATATAAATTATGATAAATTTATGTATATTACGAAACCGTTTTTAGTTAAAATTATACACCTCAATATTTTACACGATAGTATGCAATGCATAATATTTATCTTACATTAACATAAAGTTAAACGTTTGTTTAACTTAAATTCATATTCAAGCACAAAAAACAGTAGCTTTTACTATAATAACTCCACAAAGAGCGGTATTCAAGAGATAATCCTTATCTTTGCTGTTAAAACTTTACTATAAATGTCAAACAGAAAGATGATTACGGCAGCTTTGCCTTATGCAAACGGTCCGGTTCATATAGGGCATTTGGCAGGTGTTTATATTCCTGCGGATGTTTACGCAAGATTTCAGAGAAGATTAGGAAAAGATGTAGCGTTTATCTGTGGTTCGGATGAGCATGGTATTCCTATTACCATAAGAGCTAAAAAAGAGGGGGTTACTCCTCAGGATATCGTGGACAAATACCATGGGATCATTAAAAAATCTTTTTCAGATCTTGGAATTTCATTTGATGAATATTCAAGAACCACTTCCCCAAAACATTATGAGACCAGTCAGGATTTCTTCAAAGTTCTTTATGAAAAAGGAAAATTCACGGAAGAGGTTTCTGAACAGTATTTTGATGAGCAGGCAGGAGAATTCCTTGCTGACCGTTATATTGTAGGAACTTGTCCGAATTGTGGTAATGAAAATGCTTATGGAGATCAATGTGAGAAATGTGGGTCTACCCTTTCTCCATCAGAACTGATCAATCCGAAATCAATGCTTAGTGGAAATGTTCCTATTCTTAAAGATACAAAGAACTGGTACCTTCCTTTGAATGAATATGAAGACTTTTTAAACGAATGGATTATTGAAGGTCACAAAGATGACTGGAAACCTAACGTATATGGTCAGGTTAAATCATGGCTAAATGATGGTTTAAAGCCCCGTGCTATGACCAGAGACCTGAACTGGGGTGTCCCGGTTCCGCTTCCGAATGCAGAAGGAAAAGTTCTTTATGTTTGGTTTGACGCTCCAATCGGATATATTTCATTTACTAAAGAATGGGCTGAGAAAAACGGAAAAGACTGGAAAGATTACTGGCAAAGTGAAAGCAGTGACCTGGTACACTTTATCGGAAAGGATAATATCGTATTCCACTGTATTATCTTCCCGGCAATGATGAAGGCTCACGGAGACTATATCATGCCTAAAAATGTGCCTGCTTTTGAATTCCTGAACCTTGAGAATGATAAAATCTCGACATCAAGAAACTGGGCAGTATGGGCTCATGAATATGTAGAAGAATTCCCTGGACAACAGGATGTTTTAAGATATGCTCTTCTTTCATCAGCACCTGAAACAAAGGATAATAACTTTACATGGAAGGATTTCCAGACGAAAAACAATTCTGAATTAGTAAACAAATTTGGTAATTTTATTAATAGAGTTATTTCCTTCACAAATAAGAATTTTGAAGGTAAAGTTCCAGATGGGATCTTAGATGAAACAAGCAAAGCTGCAATTAAAACAGCAATTGAAGATGTTAAAAATTACCTTGAAAAATATGAGTTTAGAAATGCTTTAAATGCATTTATGGGCTTAGTAGACTATGGTAATTTATATCTTCAGAATGCAGAGCCTTGGAAAACGATTAAAAACGATCCAAAAGAAGCTGCACAATCTTTATTTGTAGGAGCTCAAATTGCAGCAGTTGTTGCTCAGTTATGTGAACCATTTATGCCGTTTTCAGCAGAAAAATTATTTGGATACTTCAATATCGAGAAGAAGAATTGGAATGATTTACAAAATACTGAAATCCATATTGAAAGTGGGCATAAAATTGAAGAAGCACCCTTATTATTTACTAAAATTGAAGACAGTGTAATCGAAGCTCAGATCCAGAAGCTGGAAAACACAAAACAAAACAATAAGAAAACAAACCCTAACGCTAATCCAATGAAAGAAGAAATCACTTTTGATGATTTTACTAAAATAGATCTTAGAACAGCCACCATTTTAGAAGCTGAAAAAGTAGAAAAAGCAGATAAATTGCTAAAACTGACTGTAGATACAGGAGTGGATGTAAGAACTGTGGTTTCAGGAATTGCGGAAAGCTTTACTCCTGAAGAAATAATTGGAAAGCAGGTGATGATTTTATTAAACCTTGCTCCAAGAAAGATCAGAGGCATTGAATCTCAGGGGATGTTATTATTAACAACTAAACCTGATGGTAAATTATCTTTCGTAACACCGGATGACAGCAATGTTGAAAACGGTATTGAAATCGGATAATTTTTCCTTACTATAAAGATTAAAGGCTGTTTCTATGGGAGACAGCCTTTCTTTTTTGATGGTGAAAAAGTGTTCTCCCACAGATCTCACAGATTTCGCAGATCATTCCGAAATAAGTTTTGGCCAAAGCCTATGGAAAGGATATAAAAAACAAAACGGGCTAAAGCCCGTTTCTTCCAATGAATATCGTTAAAATAATTTATTTTTTGGTCAGTTTTGCTAAATAAGAATCTTCGTCCTTCAATATCTTTTCAACTTTAAAGCCATTGTGTTCAGCAGCATTCTTCAACGTATTAAAATCTAAGTAAAGCCATGTGATCGGTTTTTCAGATTCACCTTTATAATGAACAATATACTCGAGTTCTCCGTAATACCCTCCGGCAGGAATGTACACTCCGCCGTCTTTATCACGGTCAAACATATATAAAATATCTGTACTGTCAATTAGAATCTGACCACCTTCGTTCAACAGACTTCCTAGCTTCTGAAGATAAGGATCTATTTTAGATAATCCTTCAAAGATTCCGGTACCATTCATCAACAATAAAACAGTGTCAAACGTTTCCCCTGAAAAATCAAGGATGTTTTTACAAACAGCCTTTTTAATTCCTCTTAACTGACAAACTTCAATGGATTTCGGAGAAATATCCAACGCTGTGACATCAAGATCAGCTGCATTCTGAAGATATAAAGCATGTGAACCGGCTCCTGCTCCAATATCCAGAACTTTACCTTTTGAAAGTTGTAAAGCTTTCTGCTCAATATCATTCATCTCTTCAAAATCCCTGAATAAATAATCTACAGGAAGTTCATCCAATTCAGAAATTGACGTTTCTGTTTGCAGGTCTTGAGGATTTTCATCGTGATAATAATCCCAGATCGCTTGGCCCATTAAATCTTTCATAGCAGCAAAGATACGGCTTCAGAGGGTAAAGTTCAAAGTTTGAAGTTCGGGTTTTCTGGTTACGAAGTTCTCATTGTTTTTTCCCTTACATAACTTTATTCTCTTTATCCCTCAATTCGGAATAAAACTATTGCTCACATTTTATCTAAATACATAAATATAACACAATAAATTGCAAGGATTTTTGAGGATGCCCGTGCTTTTTTAAGATCACAAAGACATTTCATTCAGCCAGATTACAACCTTTGCTGAGAGAAACAGCTTTGCAAACGTATTTATGTATTCTATTTTAAATCTTTGTGAACACTGGATAACGTTAGTTCAACTATAGATTTAAAACGCTATGATCGCTAAGATAACTTTAATCCTGCTTAGCTTTCCGTTCGCAAAGGCACTGCGTTCAGCGAAGACTCCGGATTACAGCCTTTGCTAAGTGAAACGCCTTTGCCAACGTATCTATATATTTTATTTTAAATCTTTGCGAACACTGCGTTAAAATGATAACGTTAGTTCAACTATAGATTTAAAACGCTATGATCGCTAAGATAACTTTAATCCTGCTTAGCTTTCCGTTCGCAAAGGCACTGCGTTAAAAGCATTAA